>NZ_AFWF01000022.1 GCF_000222605.1 Vibrio ichthyoenteri ATCC 700023
GTGTTTTTTATATGGATTTGAATCACGGCATTATTTGCGCTTGACGTTCTCTTTGCTGTAGCTCAGCAATATTAAATTGGCGTACATCCAGTGTAGCCAAGTCAAAACACTCTTTGCACGAGTGATGACATAAACCGTCTATATATTCAAGTTTGGCGAGTAGGCTTGGTTTTTTACACCAGTCGCATACGCCTTCGATACTGTACATTTTAGGCTCCCGCCATTGTTGCCAGAAGTGATACCAATGTTAATTAGTGATGACTGTCCATACACTGCAAAATCACCTCGCTCTATATCACAGCACTCGATTTTGAAAGGTGATTAACGAGCTCTTGTCATCGGTGTTTAGTGCTAAATATTAACGATAGATCCGAGGCTAAGCGCGCGTATTAGGTAGAACAGTATCTTACTTATTGATATTGGCCTTATTTTCGCGCGGTATTATGACATATAGAATCAGAATAAGTTAACTATTTGTTACGTGAAGTGAGAGAGTGATCGATTGCATAGGCTTTGTTGTGGCGAAAGATTCGCCACGGGGTGTCACTCCAACGGTTGAGTTGTAACTATTTGTTAACAGTGGCAAGAATTATTTTCAGGCAGCCGTTTAAGCGCTTCATTTCTTCTTCGCTTCCCTTAAGATCAGGGTGGTAAATTTTGCACAATTGCTTGTAGCGCTGCTTAACTTGTTTTTCGTTGAGAAGTTGCGTTGGGCTATAGCCAAACATTGCGCAAGCAAGATCAAAATGGCTGGTTTTATTCGATGCGCTTGCCGGCGAGCTCATAGGTTTAGCTTTCAATGCTAATTGATGCTTTTTCAATTGGTTGTAGAGCAACTCTAGTTGTTGTTTTTGTTTTCTTAGCGTTTGGTCTTGTTGTTGGATTTGCTGTTTTAGCCCATCGTTTTGCGATAGATTTTGCTCAGAGTCATTACGAAATTGTTTGAGAGAGCTTTTATTTCCACGCCAAAGCCAAACAAGTAGGCACGATAAAGACGCGACAAGCGCTAAGAGCACTAGGCTAAGCGGGTTGAGTAATTGAACCAGTTTGGCTGCGGTAGAGTGGTTAGACGTTGTTTGGACGTCATTGTGCGTATTATTGAGTTGCTCTATCGCGGCTAATTGCTTCGCTCTTTGTGCATTAAATTCTTGTTCTAAAACCCGGGAAAAGGCTTCTTCGGCTTTCGGATTATTGGCCGAGGCGATCTGATACCAAAGCTTTGCTTGGCCTAGAGTGTCTACTTTCTGCGCATTTTGTTCGTATAATTGGCCCAATTCAAACTGAGCTTGGTCATCACCTGATATGGCGAGCTTTGTCAGCCAGTAGAAGGCTTGGTCCTGATTCGCTTGGCTGAGTTGTCCCTCCAAATAGTGATCAACCAGCTCACGTTGGGCGAGTTTATAACGATTGGTGGCAGCTTGTTCTAACCAGTAGAGTGATTCTTGTGATGACTGGGCGACACCCTCTCCAAACTTATAGGCTTGGGCTATTTGATATTGGGCGCGGGGGTTATTGAGCTCAGCTTGTTCTAGAAGTGCATCTATGTCGTTAGTGGTTGCAAAAGCAGTGGATGAAATCAATGCAATTGAGGCAATGAACTTCTTGAGCATGATGATTGAACTTCCTATTTCGTCACTCAGTTGTTGCGTAGGCAACAATGTCCGCTAGAAGACGAACTATATAGCAGCCATGCCGCTGGGCGCAAACCCATTGGCATGGCAAATAGTCAGTAAACTGATTATTTTAGAGGTAGGATCTGAATTTCAACACGGCGGTTGCAGGCACGACCGCTAGTGGTTTCATTTGAACATAGTGGGAAACGTTCGCCGTAACCACGTGCGATAGCACGACCTGGGGCAACACCCTGTTGAACAAGGTAGCTACGCACAGATTCAGCGCGACGCTCAGAAAGCGTTTGGTTCATCTGATCGTTACCAGTGCTGTCAGTGTAACCATTGATCACTAGGCTAGTATCTGGGTATTCGGTTAAAATTGTCGCAACACCACCGAGTGTACGGTGAATTGACGAATCAAGCTGGTATGAACTCGAAGCAAACCCGATACCATTTTCAAGACGAAGAAGTAGTTGGTTTTCACCGATACGTTCAACTTGAACACCTGAATCAAGCAGTTGCTTACGAAGTGCGGCTTCTTGCTGGTCAAAATAGTAACCTGCACCACCACCGATTGCCGCGCCACCCGCAGCGCCAATTAGCGCGTTTTTACGACGTTCTTTCGCATCATCACCCGTTGCTAGACCAATCGCTACACCAGCAATCGCACCAATAAGGGCACCAGATGTTGCAGAGTTTGTTTCACTTTCGCCAGTCGTTGCGTTTTGACGTTGGGTTGCTTGACAGCCAGTTAGTGCAATAGTCAATGCTAGAGCAAGAGTAATTTTTTTCACAATGAGTCTCTCCATGTGAGGAATACATACAGCAAATTGATGGGATGCAATTAACCTTATGATGTTCCTTATGTCAAATACACTTTACTATATTTGACAAAAGCTTAACGTGGCATGAATGAATTGTTCACTATGCCATCAGTTATGGAGTGTTTTGTTGAGCTTGATTAGGTTAGGAGTTTGCGCGCAGGTGCACCGTCGATAGGGCGGCTCACCGAAAGCGTTCGACCCTTCTTAAGACCCACTTCATAGTCATCAGTAAGATTTTTCATCGCTTCTCTTAACTGCTGCTTGAAGGTTTCACGGTCAATATTTTTAAACTCTTTATCGATGTAGTCTTCAATTTTATTGGCAGACTCTTCATCGGGAGAGATGATAGGCAGCTTTTCGAGCGCGCCTTCTACCCAGCCTGATACATATGAGTTAACACGACGAGTGACTTCCAGCGTTGAGGTACCGGTTCCGGCAAAACTGTTGCGGAATTTACCAGTATGCTCATTTAATTCGCGGTATACGATATCAAAAGCGAAGGCGGCAAATATGGCACGATCGGCTTCGCCAATGAACTCGACGCGTTTTAAGCCTTTGTGGTTTAGCAATACGGCTTCGACACCAAACTTGGTGTTAATACCGCGGATCACGCGCAACAGTGTCGAACTGACGCTGGTGGGTAGTAGATGGGTCGATTGCGTTTTGCCCATCTTGATAAACTCAATATCGTCCTTATCCAAGCCGTACTTGAGCATGAGGCGATGCGCCATTTTGATCGCATTCGCAGCTTCATTGACGTTGGCAGAGTTACCAAGTTCTAAACACTTGGCAATCTTTTTTAAGGCTTTTTGTTTATGCATAGATCGCGACAAAACTCGTAAAAATAACAAAGTCGGCTATTTTAACGTGTTCTTGCTATGTGTCGCAACCGCTGCGGGCAATTATCCTTGGTAATTACTGGCTACCCATCTAAGGGAAATAGTTAAGAAACAGTTGGAAATAAAGCCGCCTAACTAAGCGGTAGAGCTACAAAATCAAAAAAGGCTCCGGTCAGTGTTCTGACTCAGAGCCTTAAAAATGGTGACGATGAATAGCTTGAATGCTAATAAAGCGAGGTTATAAACCTAACTCGCTCAGAAGGTCATCAGCATCGCTGTTACTGCTTGGCTGGCTCTTCTTTTCATTTTCTAGCATTTTTTGACGCGTAGATTCTAGGATGTCATCTGGGTTTTCATCGGCATCTACTTCGAACTCTTCTAATTGAATGAACTCGGTTTTGTCCATGGCCAATTCAAGGTAGAAGATGTTGCCCTTCTCAGTAGAGAAGGTCACTCGACGGGCTTGTGGCCGGTCAAGGTTAGTGTCAACAGATAAGATCACCTGTTTGTTTAGCGACAACATTTTTGGTTGGTTTTGGGTGATATGAGTTTGCAGTTCTTTGCGGATCTTATTGGTAAAATCGCCCACTAACTGGTTCATCAATTCCCCTAAAACATCACCCACTTCATCTGAGGTGTGAGCGATGGCGAGCTCTTCGGCTGGCATTCCCATGTTACGCATGTAATTGGTATAGATTTCTAGTGCTGACTTAGCGGTGAAGTTAATCACGACAAGGCCGGAGAAACCGCCATCGAATAACACAAAACAGCCAAAATCTGGTTTTAAGCTGGTTTTGTTAATTTTCTGCACCATAGCAGAGTAATTGACAGGGGAATTGGTTGCAGAGGTGAGCACTCCAGTCACTGACTGACAAAGTTTAAGAAGGATGTCTTCGGTTGTTACGATTTTATTTTTCTTCATTTTAATGCTAAACCCTGATGGTTAAATGAACACCAATTGTCCGAGTGAATCCGCCGTCAAATAATACCGCTGAGACAATTGGTTAGATTATTAGAATGCTTGTCTCTAATAGCTTAATCTCGTTGATTATTAGATACAAATTACATTTTGGCATTGCAAATCTGTTTTGATCACGCTTTTAAATGTTGTAAAGTGACGAGACTCAAAGAATAACAACCCAATGCTGAATGGATCAGCGTAGTAGGGGCAGGAAGCAATGTTACCAAGACTTCATTCTCAACCGGATGTTGATCATGTTGTGCTTAGTTTTCTCGAAGAACTAAAAGCCGCAGGATTCACCGGCGACATCGAAACTCAATATGCAAGCCGCTTAGCCGTTGCAACGGACAACAGTGTCTATCAATTGCTACCTCAGGCTATTGTTCACCCTAAATCCACTGAAGATGTGGTGCTGATTGGTCAAATCAGCGTCAAGCCTGTCTATGAGCGGGTTAAATTCTCTCCGCGCGGTGGCGGCACTGGTACCAATGGTCAGTCATTAACTCAAGGCGTGGTGGTCGATCTTTCTCGTCACATGAACAAAGTGCTTGAGATTAATGAGCAAGAAGGTTGGGTGCGTGTCCAAACTGGCGTTGTTAAAGATCAGCTCAATGATGTGGTTCGCCCATTTGGCTATTTCTTCTCGCCAGATTTGTCTACCAGCAATCGTGCCACGCTTGGCGGCATGATTAACACCGATGCGTCCGGTCAAGGCTCGCTAAAGTACGGTAAAACGTCTGATCATGTCCTGTCACTGCAAGCGGTGTTTGCCGATGGCTCGGTGTTAGAATCTGACTTGTCACATGGCTTACCTCATGAGCAAAGCTATGCCGCTAATGCATTGAAAACGACCGAGCAAGTTTGTCGTGATAAGCGTGACAAAATCATTGCTAAGTTCCCCCCTCTCAACCGTTTCCTAACGGGTTATGATTTAAAAAATGCCATTAATGATCGTGACCAATTTGACTTAACACGCGTGTTGTGTGGAGCGGAAGGTTCGTTGGCGTTTATCACCGAAGCCAAGCTTAACCTGACCAAAATTCCGAAAGCGCGTACTTTGGTCAATGTTAAATACAATAGCTTTGATTCTGCACTGCGTAACGCCCCGTTTATGGTGGATGCACACGCGTTGTCAGTCGAAACGGTCGATTCAAAAGTCCTTAACCTGGCGAAAGAAGACATTGTTTGGCATACCGTCAGCGATCTGATTACTGATGTGCCTGACAAAGAGATGTTGGGCATCAATATGGTTGAATTTGCGGGGCAAGATGTAGAAGAAGTTGAAGAGCAACTCAACGCACTGACCGCACGTTTGGATGAAATGCTGGTCAATGAAGAGGCGGATATTATTGGCTACCAAGTTGTCAATGACGTGGCCAGTATCGGCAAGATATACAATATGCGCAAAAAAGCGGTGGGTTTGCTGGGGGCGGCTAAAGGGCGCGCTAAGCCTGTTGCTTTTGCTAGAAGACACTTGTCGTTCCCCCTAGAAAATCTCGCCGATTTTATCGAGGA
>NZ_AFWF01000021.1 GCF_000222605.1 Vibrio ichthyoenteri ATCC 700023
GATGCCTAACAAAGCGTTCAAGACGGACTCCCAACGCTTGGCGCTTTCGGCTTTCTTCAGGTTAAGTATGTATGTCACAATGGTTTAGGTTGGGTGGTTGGCGTTGCTCGCCACTTAACGCGGCGTTAGAGCTCTCGTAGTGTACAAATTAACAGTAATGCTCTAGAATAGTGGCAAATAAAAGAGGTGTTTATAATAATGGCTACTGAATTTGATGTTGTGAAATATATCCTAGATGAACTAGGTGAGATATCAGCAATGAAGCTACAAAAGCTTGTCTATTATAGTCAAGCTTGGTCCTTGGTTTGGGACGAAGAAGAGCTTTTTTCAGAAGATTTCGAAGCTTGGGCAAATGGTCCGGTTCTCCGTTCTCTTTATCATGAGCACCGTGGTCTATTTAAGGTTAATGCTGATACCTTTTCGCAAGGTAACAAAGAAGAGTTAACTGAAGATCAAGTAGAAACAATTGATAAAGTTCTTGAATTCTATGGTGACAAATCAGCTCAGTGGTTAAGCAATTTAACGCACAAAGAGTCTCCTTGGAAAGATGCTCGAGGCACCCTTGAAGCAATGGCGTCATCAAGTGAGGTGCTTACTAAAGGTTCAATGGAAGAATACTACGCTGCACTTTAATACTTATGAGTAAAAAAATTGAAAGGGAAGAACGTAAACTCGCCAAAAAAGAGAAAAAAAGAGAAAAAGCTGTAAGGTTTCGTTCTGAGTTTATTGAAAGTGGTGCACAACACATTCCCAAGATCCAATTCTTACCCGAGTTAGAAAAATTACCTAAGCTAGATGCTAACTTGCAAGATCTCGAATCCCCTAAACAGGCCAAAGCAAACCAAAATGGTTCGAGGTTTGGATATAAAATGACATGGTGCGCTAGGATTGCTGACCTCAAGGATGAGTGGTCATGGGGCGAGTCTAGACATTGGTCTGATGATGAATGGGCAAATCAAATTTCTAAAGGCTTAAATTCATTGGAGGGTCTGGACTGGAGTGAACTACAGGCAATGACCTCTGACTCTATGCACTTAATGCATCATGACCACGACATCAGCGATCTACGCGATGAAGCAGTTGCACGTTGGTTAGAATTAAATTTGGAGCAGTTTGATAGTCCTTTTAGATTTCGTCTTGGAAATAAAAAAAGAGCATGGGGTGTCGAACTTCAGGGGCATTTCTATTTGGTCTGGTATGAAAGGGACCATCAAATCTATCCAGTTGATTAGCTCTGTAGATAGAGCTCTAACAATCTGTTTAAGAGTGATTCGCAACGCTTGGCATTTTTGCTATGCGTTGCGTTTTGTGTTTAAGGCGGTATGCGGAAGCATCGGTATTGCGTTGCTCACACCTTAACAGGGCGTTAGTTTGCCCACCGACAACAATCAGTCGGTAGGGAATTTTTGCTTCTGGTGTAGAACTCGCATTACACGAATTGCTGAGCCATCGAACCAGTAGGAAACGATCATTGAAATTTCCGGGATAATTAGTAATCGTCCTCGAATACCATCACGTTGAACACCCATCAATGGTTGCTCAAGTAAATTTTCTACTTTAGCTTCAATGATTTCGTCAGTTTTTTCAGCTGCGTCAGGGTTAAAGTCATAAAGAAACTCAAAGATCTTCTCACGATCATTCAGCGATTCTTCCTCCCATAAAATCATTGTTGACCTCGGCTACGAATCTTAGCTTTTCGTTCAGCCATTCGTGCTTTTGCAGAGTCATGGTCAACAAATGAAGCTTTTCCTGAGTCAAACTTCTCAAATGCTAGGTTTACTTGTTCAGTTAACCAAGCGTCGTGAGATAATGCTTTTCGTTGTTGCTCAGCCATTTGCTCGGTTAGCTCACGGCAAGCATCGCTAAGTGTGCGTCCTTGGCTCTCAGCCATTTGCTGAGCTAAGCGTTTAATTTCGTCGTCAACACGAAATTGAATTCTAGTGTCCATGAGTCGCTCCTAAATCTATGTGTGTACAAATGTTAGCACTAGCGTTAGGTAAGGGCAACTAACAAAGCATTTAAGACGGATTCTCAACGCTTGGCAATTTCAGTTTGGGTCAGCTTTAGTGCTGAATGTGGCAAGGTTTAAGGTTAGTGGTCGCGTTGTTCACCACTTAATGCGGCGTTAGCTACTTCAAAGTGAAACAGAGGCATACTATCAACTAAGTTTTTGAAGGGAATTCAATGAAGAAAATAATAATCGGTGGCCTGATAGCAATAATCACGACTTCTTGTGCATTATTGGAACCGTCATGGGAAGGCAAATATGCAGAAAAGAAACGAGAAGCAAATGCATATTTGGCATGGACATCAGAACTTGGCTCTGTTGTCGAACCAGAAGAAATATGCGTAAAAAAGAAGTATTACTACTTGTGTAAAGGTTATGAGGACTTTGGAGGCACCATTAAGAAGTTTCCTGTCCTTCAGCCTCTCAAAGATGAGAAGGCTGCTTTCTACCATGTCTATGTATTGTTTTCTCCTGAAGGTGAGGCTCTAGTTGCAGCTCGTACGACTAGACCTTGCGCTGTTACATGGGAAAGCGATAGGAAAAACATTTGTCACTGGAAAGACATATAGCCCTAATTATCGCGGGTTTGAAATAC
>NZ_AFWF01000020.1 GCF_000222605.1 Vibrio ichthyoenteri ATCC 700023
AAGGTAAATCGGGTGCATCTTTCATGGATATTCTCGCCAATGCCGGGGGACCAACCCGCTTTGCTGAATCGCGTCAGATCCGCCTTATCAAAGCCAGCGGTCGTGTGATTAAATTTGACCTTACCGCTTATACCGAAGGGCTTAGCGGGCAAAAACCACCCAGCATCGGTCCGGGTGACGCGATTTTTGTTCCGGAAAAAACCGATATGAACGAAAAATCTTGGCTGAAAATCGCTCCTGACCGCGCCGTCAGTGTGATTGGCGAAGTGATTCGTCCTGGCCGAATAGAATGGTCTGATGAAATGGATTTAATGGACCTACTCGCCCATGTTGGAGGCCCCACTCTTAGAGCAGACACCACCAAAATTGAAGTGGTTAATGGCGATGGCAAAGTTCATACCTTCAATCTTGATGAGTTTATTTTAAACGGCGCACCACCATATGATCTGCCGATAATTACTGCCGGAGCGATTGTTCGAATCCACGATCTTCCACAAGATCCATCGGACAATAAATCACAATGGGTACGCCAAAGTTCAGATGCATCCATCTATGTCTTTGGCCAAGTAAATTCGCCCGGTCGTTATCGCTTCACCAAGGAGATGCATTTCCTTGATATTCTCTCCGCGGCAGATGGACCAACCAAGGATGCTGACATTCACAACATCCGAGTCACCCATCGAGACAAAACCTATTCCAAGGTGAGCAAATTAAATCTGTCGCTCTACTTTGAAACCGGTGATGAATCTTTGCTGCCCAACGTCACCATGGGCGATACCATCTACATTCCAGAAAAAGACAAAAACTGGCTAGACCGAAGTAAAGAATCAACCGTCAGAATTCTGGGGGCGGTGAATAACCCCGGACGTTACGTATTCAATGACAACATGACCATTCTCGACGTGCTCGCGGAAGCTGGCGGGCCAAGCGACAACGCTTATTTAGAGAAAATATCTGTGGTTAATATCTCATGCTGTCAAGAGCAAGCTCGTACGTTTAATCTGATTGAATTTAGTAAGACAGCCAATATCTATCAACTGCCTGTTATTCGTGCGGGTGACACTATTTTTGTGCCTGATCGCCGCGATAGCTTCTTAGAAAAAGCAAGAGTCGGCTTGGAAGATATTCTGCGCCTAACCACCACAATTGTTTTGATTGGAGCACTATGATGATTCCAGCCACACACAATGAAATAGAACAGATTTATCTCGCTGCTGAAAGTAAACAAACCCGTTCGGTTTGTGTCACAGCGTGCCATTCAGGTGATGGCGTCACCTCTGTTGCAACCGCGCTCGCAGAGCGTTACTTATTAGCAGGGCAATCAACACTGTTGGTTGATCTCAATTTGTTTCGTTCCAATTTTCAAGCATCAAAAATGCCCTCTATTTCAAGTGATAGCCATGTGTGCTGGCTTGAACAAAATGAGTGTGGTCGCGTATTTACCGGCATCGTCAAACCGACGCTACAATCTGATATTGTTAATTACCGCAACCCACTCTATCTCGAAAAGAAAATAGAGGCATGGTTGTTAGAGTTCGACCGCGTCATCATTGACACCTCACCGTTACTGCAAGTCAATCGTGGCAACATTTCCGCTCAATGCGTTGCCAAAGCTTGTCAGTACACTTTACTTGTCATACTCGGGGCCAAAACGCGAGAAAACCATCTTATTAAGGCGATGGAACTGCTTAACCGCAGCGATAGCCAGCTAATTGGTTGCGTGATGAACAGTAAACATCAACCAAGCCTTGCACAAGAAATGCAACGCGAGCTCAACCGCTTTACTTGGCTACCAAAACGTTGGCGAGACAGTGTGAACAATAAATTGCTTAACCACGAATTGCTTACCTTGATTGATTGATTTTCCGGAGGCGCAGCATTATGTCATTTCGTTTAAAAACAATTATCGGCATTGCGATCATTGAGGTTGTGTTGCTCGTCATGCTGGTTTTTAGCGCCATGCGTTTCCTTTCTCAATCGAATGAAGAGCAATTGCTTCAACGAGTAAAAACCACATCAGAATTGTTTGCTATCGTGGTAGAAAAACCACTATTGAATAACCAAATCAGCGATCTTGAAAATTTGGTCAATCAATTATTAATTGTTGAAGACCTTGCCTATATCCGCATCTCAGTCGATGGAAGTAACCTTGTTTTTGCCGGTGATAAGCAATGGCTAGCGGCACCAATGACTGTCGATTCTGATCTCAGCAAAACCCATGACGGTGTATTTGATACTCGAGTGCCGGTGAACAATAGCAATGCTTTTATCGACATGGGTTTTCGCACCGACGCGATCAATTTAATGCTGAAACAAGCGCGCCAATCCATCATTACCATTGCCTTGGTGGAGGTCATTCTTGTCGCTTTCTTTTCTTACATCTTAGGTAATTACTTAACTCGCAGTCTTACGCGCTTAACAAAAGCCGCCAATACGCTCTGCAAAGATGGCCCAGGATTTCAACTTCATCAACATTCAAAAGATGAACTTGGCGACGTATCTCGCGCTTTTGATGCCATGTCGACCAAACTTGAACAAAGTTACACCGCGCTCAAGCATGCTCGATCAGAAGCCGAACAAGCTTGCGAATCGAAAGGTCGATTTTTAGCGTCTATGTCCCATGAAATTCGCACGCCGATGAACGGAGTATTGGGTGTGCTTAATGTTCTCGAAGAGACGAAATTAAATAAGGATCAGCGCAAACTCATTACCACCGCGACCGACTCAGGACACTTTTTGTTATCCGTGATTAATGACATTCTCGATTTTACCCGCATGGAGTCCAACACGTTGATATTGGATAACTCCCCTTTCGACTTCCGCCATTGTGTCGAAAGTGTGGTTGACAGTTTTATGCCTGCTGCGAAAAACAATGATCTAATTTTGCACTGCTATATCCCAGCGCAAGTGCCAGCAAAAGTGCGTGGGGATGAGAACCGCATCAAACAAATCCTGCATAACTTGATTGGCAATGCGATTAAATTCACCCAGCAAGGCAGTGTCTCAATCAAGATTGAATCTCGTGAACTTGAAGACCAACATGTCGAGTTAATATGCAGTGTGACCGATACAGGGATTGGTATCAAAAAGCATGCGTTGGACTACTTGTTTGACGAGTTCACCATGGTAGATCAGAGCTATTCTAGAATACACGAAGGTGCCGGTCTGGGCCTTGCGATTTGTAAGCGCTTAACTCAAATGATGGATGGTAACGTCACGGTAAGCAGTGAACCTGAGGTGGGCAGCACCTTTACCTTCACCATCATACTTGAGCTTTCAGACGAACTGATTGCTGATGTGAAACAGACTCCAAGTCACGCGAAACCGCTTGATCCTAATTTACGAATTTTGGTTGCTGAAGATAATCGCGCCAACCAATTGGTGATTAATAGTATGTTCAGCCATGCAGGACTGCATTTGGATATGGTCGAGAATGGCCGCCAAGCCGTTGAGCAAGTACAAAAATACCAATACGACCTTATCTTTATGGACATCTCCATGCCTGAGATGGATGGAATGCAAGCCTGTAAAGCAATACGTGCACTTGATGACCCGAGTTGCGCGACGATTCCTATCATTGCCCTCACCGCTCACGCTCTCACCGGTGACAAAGAAAAATTCTTAGAAGTAGGAATGAACGATTACTTATCAAAACCGGTACGATTATCACAACTAATTGAAAAAATTAATCTATTCTTAAACTGTGAGCAACACAAAACCATTGATGATGAAGTCAAGATTGACGCAGAAGTCACCCAACCGAAAGCGGCGCTGAACCAAAAACAAGCCGCCAACGTCAAGAGCGAGGAGATAACCGTGAACAAAGAACTCGTGGATGAGCAGATTTTGCAGCAAATGATTCAAGACACCAGTGCCGATGTATTGCCCCTACTGATTGATCACTACGTTGAAGAATCACAACAACGCATGGAAACCATGAATAACGCATTTATTGAAAGAAATGCCGAGGTCATCGAATTTGAGAGTCATACCTTAGGCAGCTCTTCACTGGCACTGGGCAATCACGTACTATCTAATTTGGCGCGTCAAATTGAGCGTCTTTGCCTTGAAGGGCAAGCAGAGAAAGCGTTTGAATATCATCAAGAATTGATGGAACTTGCGCAACAATCTTTCGATGCCATCATTCATCGTAAAACCCAAGGATTCACCCAACCAATCGAATAAATGGTTGTCATGTCACCACAAGGAAGTGCCAATGAAAGCTAAAGTACTTTTAATCGAAGACTCAACATCGCTGGCAGTGCTTTATCAACAATATGTTAAAGATGAACCCTTTGATCTTTTCCATGTTGAAACTGGCCGTGAAGCGATCGCCTTTATTGAGCGCAACATCCCGCAGTTGGTCATTCTTGACCTTAAATTACCGGATATGGATGGTCAGGTAATTCTCGACTGGATCGTCGAAAATCAAGTGCCTACTTCCGTGATCGTGGCAACGGCGCACGGCTCTGTTGATGTTGCAGTTAACCTTCTGCAAAAAGGGGCGAAAGACTTTATCGAAAAACCCATCAAGGCTGATCGTCTCAAAACGTCAATCAACTTGCATCTCCAAAGGGCGAAACTGGAAGACTTAGTCGAAAATATCGAGAGCAAATTTGATCGTCAGCGCTTTCATGGGTTTATCGGCAGTAGCCTTCCAATGCAAGGGGTATACAAAATCATTGATTCAGTCGCCCCCACCACAGCAAGCGTCTTCATTATTGGCGAAAGTGGTACAGGTAAGGAAGTGTGTGCTGAAGCGATTCATAAGGAAAGTAAACGCCGAGACAAACCCTTTATCGCGATTAACTGTGGCGCGATACCAAAAGACTTGATGGAAAGTGAAATATTCGGTCACTTGAAAGGCGCATTCACCGGGGCGACCACAGATAGAAAAGGCGCTGCAATGGCAGCGCATGGTGGCACAATGTTCCTCGATGAACTGTGCGAAATGGATCTTGAAATGCAGAAAAAACTACTGCGTTTTCTGCAAACCGGTACGTTTACACCGTTAGGGGCAACAAAAGAACAAAAGGTAGATGTTCGCATCATTTGTGCCACAAACCGCGATCCTCTGGTTGAAGTCGAAGAAGGTCGATTTAGAGAAGATCTCTACTATCGCGTTCATGTGGTGCCCATTGAAATGCCACCACTCCGTGAACGAGGCGGTGACATCACTACCCTCGCCACACACTTTTTAAAGCTATACGCGAAGCAAGACGGAAAAAAATTCCGGGCGGTAAACAAAGATGCAGAAGCCATTTTAAAACGCTATGCATGGCCCGGAAACGTCCGTCAACTGCAAAACATTCTGCGTAATATTGTGGTACTCAATGACGATGAGCGTTTGAGCGTTGAACATTTACCGGCACCTGTCGTTCAAGGTCGCAAACCGATATCAGCACGCAGCGCACCATCGGAGCCACCAACAAAACCCGTGATGGTCGCGCCAGTAGAAAACAACGTTGATCCTGAGCCACAAAACGATGTTCAAACCAACGTACCATCTACTAACCAAAACACGATTCGCCCTATGTGGCAAATTGAACGCGAAGCAATCCAACACGCCATCGAATTGTGCGACGGTAATGTCCTCAACGCTGCGGTATTGTTAGAGCTGAGCCCATCAACGGTTTACCGTAAGAAGCAGGCTTGGGAAACGGAAGATGAACAAAACCTCGTCCAGTGAGATTTGGCTTGTTGTCGATAGCCGCCAATTTGGCGGCATCGAAACTCACGTCGTGCAACTGGCTCACGGATTAACCCAGCAGCAGCAAGTGGTTAAAGTATTACTCATCAGTCGTTATTCCTCTCCCTCACCTATCTGTGACAAACTCAAAAGATTGGGGATAGAGTTTGACTACCTCGGTCACAACCACAGCAGCGCTCTAAAGCAGTTGGTTTATTTAATACGCGAGCAAAGCCCGCTGGTGGTTCATGCTCATGGCTATCGAGCCAGTATCATCGCCAAGCTTGCCAAGCTCATTACTCATAATGCGCAGATCAGTACCTATCATGCTGGCGAGAGCCCTAGCGGTAAGATGAAAATCTACGATGGGCTGGATCGCTATAGCGCTTTCATCTCCGATAAGTCGTTAGTCGTCAGCCACGCCATAGCCAACAAAATTCCAACACGTAGCCAGTACATCAAAAACTTTATTGATTGCCACTCCGTTCCCTTTGAGCATGGTCAAGCCATTGCGTTTGTCGGACGTTTCAGTACCGAAAAAGCACCTGAGCGATTCTGTCGACTAGCAGCACTGTTCCCTTTGCTGCAATTTGATATGTATGGCTCCGGCCCACTTGAGCATGCGATCATTGCTAACGCGGGAAGCAATGTACATTGTCATGGTCACCAGAATGATATGTCATCGATTTGGCCCACCATCTCAGTGTTGGTCATCTGCTCAGATTTTGAGGGCTTGCCTATGGTTGCTCTAGAAGCGATGGCTCGGGGTATCGTGGTGATTGCCAGTTGTGTCGGAGAACTGCCAAGCTTAATCATCGATGGCGAAAATGGCTGGTTAGCACAAGATGAAACGGCACTGCACCAAAAACTAACCCAATGGCAATCATTAAGCGAATCGGCGCAAAACGCGATACGCGTCAACGCCGCGAATACCATCCATCAACACTATTCGCAACAAGTCATCATTCCCAAAATGCTAAAACTGTACCAGCGAATTTCCACTCAGTTTGATTCGCAAATTGCGAGCTAGCGATAAAACCAACACTTCAAAAAGAAAAATTACTTATTTTCATATAGATATATTAACAATCTTATTGGCACCTACCTTGCTCTGTTACAAGAATGATAACAACAAGGTGAGTGGCTAATCGATGTCAGATATTAAAAAAATCTTATACGTCCATTATGGTGAGAACTGGATTCGCGGCAGCGAACAGTGCTTACTGGATCTAATCGTGAACCTTGATCGAACACGTTTTGAACCACTGGTATGGACAAACAATCTCGCTCTGACTCCTTTGCTCGTTGAGCAAAACATTGCCTATCTCACCGACGATTTTCCATTGCTACTTGGCTGGCAAAAACCGAGTTTTGATTTAAAAAGTTGGGCTCAGTTGGTCAAAAAAGGGCAAAAAATCATCAAGCAAAACGACATCGCATTAGTGCACGCAAACAGTGGCGCCCCTTGTCAGTGGATGGCTCTGGCAAGCAAACTTTGTCGTTGCCCAATGGTCACTCACCTACACAGTGACTATCTAAGTCGTGACCGCGTCACTCTTGGTTTGCACATGTCACCGCATATTATTACCGCCAGCGATGCTATTTCACATAGTTTGCGCCAAGATGGTTATCCCGAAGAGCAACTCACTGTCATTCACAACGGCATCAACATTGATGCGTTACAAAGTCAAACTGAGGTTGATATCCATCACCTACTTGGCTTGAATGCAGATGACGTTATCTTCACCACCGTCGGTTCCTTGATTCAACGCAAAGGCGTCGATCGGATCATTCAAGCACTGCGCTATTTAACGCTTGAGTACCCTAACAGTCACTTAGTTGTGATTGGGGAAGGTGAACAAAAACAACAACTGATACAACTCGCGCAGGAAATGCATTTGAGTGCGCATGTTCACTTTGTCGGGGAACAACATAATGTCGCGGGTTGGCTAAAAGGCTCTGATGCCTTTGTCAGTGGTGCACGTCAAGAAGCATTTGGCTTGGTGATCACTGAGGCGGCTGTCGCCAAAACCCCTATCATTGCACCTTTTGAAGGTGGCATTCCTGAAATCGTTCAACACAGTGAATCGGCTTTACTGTACGTCAATCAGGGCTACGCGCCGTTACTCAATATGATGCGTTGCATCCATTCCCATCAACAAGATTGCCAACAATTTGCACAACGAGCCCACGATGTGGTTTGTGAACACTTTAATCATCAACGTTATGTCGAAGACATTTCAAATCTGTACCAACATTTGCTCGCAACAAAACCGTCAGGGTCAACATCGATACTAAACAATATCAAACCGGTTATTTCTGCTCTTAGGAAGCACCGTCAGTCCAGTAAGCCTAGCGAATAAGAGGAGTGTTACCATGATTCATAATCTCGTCTTTGACCCAATTCCGTTTAAAGGTGGTTCTAAAATCGCCACCAGCGAAGTATTGAGACAGTGTGATGCAAATAAAGTGACCTTTACCGTCTTGACTGTTGATAGCCAATTTTGGCGTAACTCTCTGCTTGCCCGCCAGCATGATATCAACATCATTTCCTTCTCCTCGATCCCATGGGTAAGTCGTCAATTTTCAGGGATATTTTATTGGTTAAATCAGAGTTATTTTGCTGTCTTGTTACTGTGGCACATCATCACACAACGCAAAATAGAACAAGTAATCGGCGCTTCTGGTCCCGGTATCGATATGGCGATTTACCTTGCGCAACTTGTACGTCACTTTTCAATCGTCCAATTAGTTCATGGCGATGTCGCCACCTCTCGCTCAATAGGCTGGTGTTTAACCAAAGCTCAGCAAGTCTACTATTTGCCTTCAGCCCACCAAAGCATCGTCAATGCGCTACAGTGCTACATTCGTCATCATACGCAGATTGAAGATGTCGCGGCGCTGACGCTTTTCCACATCAGATCGAATCATTTTTATACCTTCGTCAACGGAATTGCCGAGGAAAATTGGCCTTCACGTGCCAACAATCAACTTCCGACTTGTTTTTGGTGCGCGTCAACCTTGAAATGGAAAGGGCTGGATTTATTCGTTGATACTTTACGTCAACTCCACACCACTCACGCAGTAAGAAGTCATATTTGTTTTATCCAACCCAAAGACATCTCTCTGGACGTCTCGCCTGCCCCTGTCGCTCTTTGGCATACCAAGTGGTATCAAGACCCTCAGGATCTGGATGAAATCCGCCGTCATTGCAATATTTTCATCTCCACCAGCCATCGTGAACCTTTCGGCCTCTCCATTTTAGAAGCGCTTGCCGCTGGTATGTGTGTGATCATCCCTCAAGATGGCAGTTACTGGGACTTAAAACTTACCCACAAGATCAATTGCATCAAATATAAAGCCAATGATCTGCAAGATCTGCGTCATGGGATTATCTCGGTTTATCGTGATCATCATTTGCTACAAGCGATGCAGATTCAGGGCTATCAAATTGCTCAGCGTTACAAAGCAAAAATCACCTATGCGCAGATTATTAACGGCATTAGTGGCGAACTCGATACCACCACGGCGGCGAACTTAACAACCGATACGCGGTTAGATTATGAATAACCACGCCCTCAAAGAAATGATGTTGTACGGCTTAGCTTTACTGCTTTTTAAAGGCGCATCGCTCATCACCTTGCCGTTTATGACTCACTATTTGTCAGTTGAACAAATTGGCCAACTTGAACTACTCACCACCACGACAATATTGTTCGCACTATTAGCGTCATTATCGATGCATGAGAGCTTATATCGCTTCATCGCAACGGCTGAAGACAAAGATGAACGCAGCAAGTTGGCCAACAAACTTTATATAACGGCGTTGTTTATTTCACTCGCGATCGTGATTGGCTTCTTTTGTCTCTATAGTGCGCTCGACACTTTTGTGCCTTCATCGCCAATGGTGGCCTATTTCACCCCTTTGCAATGGAGCCTAATGGCTTGTTTCGTGGTGTTAGAAAGCGCACTTGCAATCAGCCTAGCATGGCTCAGGCTACAAGGGCGCGCCGACGTATTTTTCAAACTCAGTTTTATCACTGTCTCGATCCAAGTGAGTTTAATTCTTTTCATCGTCAAATATTATCCAAGTGTGACAGCCGTCTTCGCTGCTGGCGTTTTTACCGCGCTGGTTCAATGTAGCCTGTTACATTGGCACCACCGTTTTCAATTTCAATGGCTTACTCTGTCGCAGATTAAGCATTATTTGCGTTACTGCTTGCCCATCATGGGATCAGGATTAATTGCCTTTGGTCTTAACGGAGGAGAACGTTGGATTGTTGCTGATATTCTTAGCCTAGAAATACTGGGCCAATACGCCATTGCATTAAAATTTGCCCTTGCCGTGGGAATTTTGCTGCAGCCTTTTCATATGTGGTGGATGCCACTGCGGTTTGAATGCTGGAAAACACATGGCGCCAAGCAAACCGCCAAATATAGTCAAGCGGGATTAGTTTACGCCTGCTTAGTTTCACTCGCGGTGGTGTGGATAGCAAAATGGTTTATTAGCCTTTATTTGCCGGAGCAATACCTGCTTGCTAGCCAGTTAGTTGTGGTCACCGTCATGGCGATGTTGTTTAAAGAGCTGGTTGAGGTCGTCAATATAGGTCTGCTCAAAACTCAAACAAACGCAGCGTCTACTGGCGGTAAATTTGATCATCACCGGCTCGGTCTTTTGTGGTAGTGATTATTGCCACGTTGGCATTCAACATCGAGTCAATTTGGTT
>NZ_AFWF01000019.1 GCF_000222605.1 Vibrio ichthyoenteri ATCC 700023
TTGAACTCATTTACAGTATTTTCAATAGGTGTTGATTTAACTCAGACAACACCTATTGAGATAGGTTCTTAGGCTGTTACCATTCTGCCGCTGAAAATTAGGCGTTTACGTTTTACTATTTAAGTCGCATCAAAAGATATTGAGGTGTTAATGAAGATTCAGTGGAGAACATGGTTTTCTATACCTAATTACATTCTATTATCTCTTTATATACCGACAATACTTCTTTTGTTTTTGGCCGGGGCTGTCAGTATTAAGATGAATATTCCGTTTGAGGTTTTCACCAAAGATCCGCTTTCTTTCTCAGGAGCAAATCCGCTAACGGGGGTGATCTCTAATATAGGGATTATATTTTGGTCTTGCTCGGCGGCCATTTGTTTTTTTCCTTCGTGTTTTTAAAACTCAATGGTTATGCTGCAAGCAATAGTTTATTCCTATTTTCCGGTGGGATGATTAGTTTAATTCTGCTGCTAGACGATTGTTTTATGTTACATGAAGTGATTTATCCTGAATGGTTAGGGATTCCGGAAAAAGCAGTAATGGCAAGTTACGCATTAATATTACTCGCTTATCTTTTTCAGTTTCGTCGTAAAATACTCAGTTCAGATGTGACTTTGTTATTGGTGTTTTTTACTACGTTTGGCTTTTCAGCAGTAGTGGACAATTTATTACCAATCTCTTTGCTTTCATTACATTTTTTGCTTGAGGATGGGGCAAAATTCATCGGTATCATGAGTTGGTTCGGATACCAATCTTTGGTTTGTTTTACCGAGTTAAAGCTCACTATAGTCAAATAACACTTAGCTCTGTATGGTGAGTCAAAGATTACGCGTGTCTGGTTTGATACGATGTTT
Source organism: Vibrio ichthyoenteri ATCC 700023 (assembly GCF_000222605.1). Lineage (GTDB taxonomy): Bacteria > Pseudomonadota > Gammaproteobacteria > Enterobacterales > Vibrionaceae > Vibrio > Vibrio ichthyoenteri. The sequence goes on from NZ_AFWF01000019.1 coordinate 855, forward strand.
CGATTGAACAATAAAGAGCGACGATGGAATGTACGACTATATTATTGTGGGTGGTGGCATTATTGGCGCGTCTACTGCGTGGCAATTGCAAAAACAGATGCCAACTAAACGGATTCTTTTAGTCGAAAAAGAATCTGGCTATGCCTGTCATCAAACGGGGCACAATAGCGGCGTGATCCATGCGGGCGTCTATTATACGCCAGGCTCGCTTAAGGCGGATTTTTGCGTTAGGGGCGCACAAGCTACGAAACGGTTTTGTCAGCAGCATTCTATTCCTGTTGAAGAATGCGGTAAGTTGATTGTCGCGACCAATTCATTAGAAATGAAACGAATGGCCGTTCTTTATCAACGCTGCGCGCAAAATGGTATAGCAGTCGAATTACTAGACGAGCTGCAGCTCAAGTTAGCCGAGCCGAATATTATTGGTTTGGGGGCTATTCGAGTTGCGCAAACTGCGATTGTCGATTATCAAAAAATCACCGAAACGATGATCTCGGAATTTATTGCGTTAGGCGGGGAAGCGAGATTAGAGACAGAGATTGTCGCTATCAATGAATTAGAAGATGAGGTTCAATTGACTTGTGCTTCTGGCGCCCAAACGCTTCAATTAAATTGCCAATATTTAATCACATGCGCAGGTCTAATGGCGGACCGGATAACCAAGATGCTCAATATCGATTTGGATTTCCAAATCATTCCTTATCGTGGTGAATATTTTAAATTATCAGCCCAGCACAACCAGATTGTTAACCATCTTATCTATCCAGTTCCTGACCCTGAACTGCCGTTCTTAGGTGTTCATTTGACCCGAATGATCGATGGTTCTGTAACGGTAGGGCCAAATGCAGTTCAAGGTTGGAAACGAGAGGGTTATGGGCGGTTCAATCTTAGTGTTAGAGATACTCTGCAGATGTTGAGTTTCCCCGGTTTTTGGAAGGTCTCTTGGGCAAACTTAAAAACGGGTATCGATGAATGGGTTAACTCGTGTTGGAGACGAGGCTATTTAAAGCGGGTAAACAAGTATTGCCCGGCAATTCGGTTGGAAGATTTACGACCTCATCCCGCGGGGATTCGAGCTCAAGCAGTTACTAAAGATGGCCAGTTAGTGCATGACTTTTTGTTTAGTGAAAGTGCTCGTAGTCTTAATGTTTGTAATGCGCCCAGTCCAGCAGCAACATCGGCAATTCCTATTGGTGAATATATTTGCCACAAAGCTAAGGAAAAGTTTCAAGCGAATAAGCATTAGAGACACAGCTTAACGATGCGTTAAAATGTGTCTCTCGTTGGCTTAAACCGTGAGGCGGGTGTTTAAGGGCACAATTTCCCTTGTTTCACCACGCTATCTATCATGTAGTCTCCACGAATATTTCGATAAACAATCGCATGCCAAGTTTCACCATTTTCAAGCTCAATCTCGATAGCATAGTTGGTACCATTAACGACTTGGCTACGTACTTGATTGACCTGCTTTAGCGGTGAAGCGGTATTCATTCGATCCATTAAGGTGGCAACGGCCTTATCGACCTCCGGTGTCATTTCAGCGACTTTCCAACCTCCGGCGAGCATTTTATTTTGACAGATTGGTGAAGTACTTTCTTGTGGTTCAGGCTGAGTGGCACAACCTGCCAGTGTTAGTGTGGCAAGTGTCGCGACAACAAGTAATTTCTTCATATTTATTTTCCTTCCGATCGGACTTATAAGCAGCCGAGAACGAGTGAGGCCTTGTTATAATTTGAATGCAGTATGGGGTATTGTCAAAAATATCGCTGTGACTTTGGTCAGTTTGATGTCAATTTTACGTATCTATTTACGTTGTGCTCGGCCTCGCACTGTTTTGAAACAGTGGCTTAGCTGGCAATGCGCTAGGGTGTTGAAGGTTTATACTGATAGAAACGCGGCATTGCGGGTAAGGTAGGATCGGCAAAGCCAAATAGGGACGTTTGATTCGCGTAGGAGGCGATATGAGGTGCTGGGTAATTTGGTTGGCGATCTGTTTGTCATTAAGCGGCTGTGGCACTAAGTTGGTTTATGAAAACCTTGATTGGCTAACGATCCGCTACGTTGAGGAGTTTGTTGAGCTTGATAGGGAACAACAAAGTCATCTTAGCGAGGCGATTAACAATGCAAGTGAATGGCATCGCAGTGACGAAATTCCAGCTTATATTGAAGAGTTAGACCAATTACTGCTAATTTCGCCAGACCAATTTTCTCTAGAGCAATTTTATTTGCACGAGGAACGTTTACGTGGTTTCTCTGTTCGCTTGTTGGATGAGTTTTTCCCGGCGATTACGGCGCTCGTTGCAAAGATGAGTGATGAGCAAGTTGAGCAATTTATGGATACGTTGCGTGTTCGCCACATTAAATTCAAACAACAGAAACAAATAGATGATAAATCAGAGTGGACTGAACGCTATCAAAACAGAATTTCAGAAAATTTGTCTGACTGGGTTGGACCATTGACGCCACTACAGCAAACGTTTGTAGAACAATGGGCGAGTGAATTGTTGGTTACGACACCGTTGTGGTTTGAGTACCAAACTCAGTTGCGAGTTGAGTTGGTTAACATTTTTTCTCATCGTCAGAATACGGAGCAACTACCGATCCTATTACGACAGTTGCTTTATACGCCTGAGCAGTTCTATTCGGCAGAACTCGCGGCTCGCATCACGCATAATAGTGATATCGGACGCGCTTATCTCATCAAAATTATTAATGTCATGACAGAGAAGCAGACGTTGTATTTTCGTCAAGAAGTCCAAGATTGGCGAGATATTCTTGCGCAGATAGTGAGGTAATACACGGCTAAAGTGGCATGGGCTTTCTTTATATAGGCGTGTAGAGTCAAGGCTTCTCTCGATACCTAGAACATGTATCAAGTTCAATGTCGTTAGTTTGGCGCATAAAGTCGCAGCTAGCATACAGCTAAGGAAGGCGGATGGATTGGTGGTTACTGTTC
>NZ_AFWF01000018.1 GCF_000222605.1 Vibrio ichthyoenteri ATCC 700023
TTTTTAGGTAACAATGGTGGAATGAAAAAGTTTACTTGCTTCGTTTACTGTGATTTGTGAGTGGTACTTTAGTGATCAATCATAACTTGTAGAGCAGCACGATGGATTGAAGCACTCAGTTGGATAAATTAGATCCGTTACATTCTCTGGGTTGAGTTGGCGTGCTACAGGGACCTGGAATCGAGTGGCTGTAATTTGATTGAACATTTGCCAATGATTGAGTAAGCATTGATTGATGTCGTCAGTCTCATCAGACCAAGTTTCAGTAAGAAAAGGCGTTAAGCTTGCAGCGCCATGCGCGTACATGATCATTTGCCATTTTATCTCCCACACTTTGACCGGAGACTCAGGGAACGCTTGATTATATTCTTCTGCCATATTGTTCACGAGCGCTTCTAATTGGCCTGAGCGATCGATGAAATAATCAAACAGAGCATCTTCCTGACGAACGGCATCGGCGATAAGCTGTATTGGCTGTTTAAATAACAACATATGTGCTAGCAGACGAACAGAGAACAGATAAAGCCTTTCATTAGCAGGAGAGTTTTGCGGTAGGTTGTCGATTATTGTGTGTAGGTATTTGCCCATAAATCGATGCAGCTCATCGCTGATTGCATGCCAAATTTTTTCTTTGCTACCAAAGTGGTGGCGGATCAAGCTATGTGAAACCCCAGCTTGTTCACTGATATTACGTAATGACACACGCTCATAGCCAAGCTCGCAAAACATATCGGCGGCTACCATCAGAATCTGTTTTTTTGTGTTCTCAGCATCTTGTGCGCTTCGACGCCCTTGTTTTCTTTCGGTCATTCGTTTCTACCAACCCTAACTAACCGGGTACTTTTACCAGAAACTTCACCATATTTCATCAATATTAGTTTATTGACCACCTGGAAAATAAACGTTGATCTCAAAAAAAAAATAAATATACTGCACGACTGTGTAGTAAGTGTAACCGTTAAGCGTGGATAACGAGCGGTAACATAAGCGGTGAAAACGAACTTTAGTGGATGTGTCTGATCTTTCGATGGACGCTTTGATACTCCAGTTTTGACCGGTAATTACTTACTCTATTTGGCTAGGTAGCGTCGGTAACGTTTAGGCTTTGCACAAATCGTGTGAGCTTGATCTATGTTTGCATGGCGAGCTTCCATCTTTCGAATCAATCCACTGCCAAGGAACTATTGATTTGTTTTCGCCAACCCAGCACTTGTTGCTGGGTTTTTTGTGTCTGCTATTTGTATATCGTAATCGTCAGTCAATACCGTATTACGACGTTAGTCTAATAAATATAATAGAAGGTAAAATTGATTGTAATTATATATTTAACTAATTAGATGATACTAATATCAGCTAATTAGTTGAACTAAAGTCGATATAAGATTTATTTTAATTTTTATCCCTTCTTAATAAAAGTATCAAATAACTGTAATTATGTAACTTGTTGATATTATTTTGTGAAACGTGGTGTTTTGAGTGCTTAATTTCATGATATCAAAGGTTTATAATTTAACTTATAAAAGTGTTGATAATAAATTTTAATAAAATCAGTATCTTAACTCGCCATAACAAATATATAACATTTCATTCTAAATGGGATCTTTCTCAACTTTACGTAAAATTTAAAACTATTTATTTGAAGTGTCACAATTCCGGATTAGCTTTAGTTAATAGAACAAGGCAATACAAAGATGTTGCCTTAATTATGTTTTACCTATCAGGCTTAATGAGTTTGATATTTATAAATAGTTTTATCTATTTACCTTGCTGTTAAGAATGGAGTCTATTGATGAAAAAAATCGCTTTGATCACAGGATCTAAAGGTGGAATTGGATCTGCGATTTCCTCCCAACTGGTTGCTGATGGCTACCGAGTAATTGCGACCTATTACACGGGCAAGTTGGAGTGTGCGAAACAATGGTTTGCAGAAAAACACTTTACCGAAGATCAGGTCCGTTTGTTTGAACTGGACGTGACGAATACGGCAGAGTGCGCGGACCGTTTAGCAACGCTTTTAAGCGAAGAGGGAACGATTGATGTCGTGATCAACAACGCTGGCATTACACGTGATGGTGTTTTCAAAAAAATGACAGCTGATGCTTGGAAAGAAGTCATCGATACAAATCTAAATAGTGTTTTCAATATCACCCAACCTCTTTTTTCTGCGATGTGTGAAAAAGGGGGAGGTCGCGTTGTAAATATCTCGTCTGTAAATGGTATTAAAGGCCAGTTTGGTCAAACAAACTACAGTGCAGCGAAAGCCGGGATGATTGGTTTTTCGAAAGCGTTGGCAGCGGAAGGGGCGCGTAGCGGTGTGACAGTTAATGTCGTGGCACCAGGTTATACCATGACGCCAATGGTGGAAATGATGAAACCGGAAGCATTAGAGTTTATCAAAAATCAAATTCCAATGAGCCGTTTAGCCGAACCAGCAGAAATCGCACAAGCTGTGAGCTTCCTAGTCAGTGATGCAGGTGCCTATATCACAGGGGAAACCTTGTCGGTAAATGGCGGCTTGCACATGCAATAACGGGGAGCAATGATTATGGAAAAGGTATATATCGTAGCGGCTAAACGCACCGCGATTGGTTCTTTTGGTGGTTCTCTGAAACATATTAACGCCGGTGATCTTGCTGCTGTAGCGATAAAAGCTGCGCTGGAAGAAAGCCAAGTTGCCAAAGAAACGGTGGATGAAGTTATCGTTGGCAATGTTATTGGTGCGGGACAAGGCATGAGCGTAGGCCGCCAAGCAGCCTTGTTTGCGGGTATTCCAGATACAACACCGGCGTACACTTTAAATATGGTTTGTGGCAGCGGGATGAAAACCGTTATGGATGCCATCAGCCATATCCGATCTGGGGATGGCGACATCATCATCGCTGCCGGTGTTGAAGTTATGTCCCAGATCCCTTTCATCATTCCTAGTGAGGTTAGAAACGGTCATAAAATGGGTAACATGTCGCTAACAGACTTGTTGATCAATGATGGTTTGACCGATGTATTTAACCAATATCATATGGGTGTAACGGCGGAGAATGTCGCTAAAGAGGTTGGCATTACGCGTGAACAACAAGATCAATACGCCCTAGCAAGTCAGATGAAGGCGGTTGCTGCCATTGAAGCTGGGCATTTCAAGAATGAGATAGCACCAGTAGAAGTAAAGCTACGCCGTGAAACTTACACTTTTGCAACTGATGAGTACCCTAAAGCGAACACCACACTAGAAAGTTTACAGAAACTGAGACCCGCTTTTGACAGAGAAGGGTCGGTGACTGCGGGTAATGCTTCAGGCCTCAACGATGGCGCTAGTGCGATTATTTTGGCCAGTGAGTCTGCGGTAGCAAAACACAATTTAACGCCGATTGCGGAAATAGTGAGTTACGCACAGTCTGGTTTAGACCCAAAAATCATGGGCTTAGGTCCGGTTCCTGCAGTAACAAAAGCACTGGCTAAAGCTGAGTTAGCGACTGGCGATATTGACTGTTATGAACTTAATGAGGCTTTCGCCGCTCAGGCATTAGGGGTCATTCATCGCTTGGCTGAAGTACACCAAGTGCCAGTAAACAGTATTTTAGATAAAGCGAATCCAAATGGTGGCGCTATTGCTCTTGGGCATCCGCTAGGGGCATCAGGTAACCGTATTTTGGTTTCACTTATCCATGAGTTAAATCGAAGTGACGGCCAGTATGGCGTTGCGTCTCTATGTGTTGGCGGAGGTATGGGTACCGCTGTCATCGTTAAATCAATCAAATGGAATTAAACTTAATCACTTAGGAGTGTTAGTCATGTATACAGACTTTTTCAAAAATTTTAGCGATCAAACTGAGAAAACCCTAGAGCCGTACGTGAAGTTCAACAAGCTAGTAACGAAGAACGTTGAAGTGCTTACAGAGCTTCAACTAAATGCCATTCGTACCTACAGTGAGATGGGCTTGACACAAATGAAAGCGGCAACAGAAGTGAAAGACGTGACTTCTTTGACCGTTTTTAATAGCCAACAGCTAAATGTCCTATCGAAACTTTCTCAGCAAATGACCAATGATAGCAATAAGCTTCAGTCGATTGCTCAAGAGTTTAAAGATGATGTTGAGCAACTAACATCGGAAAACTTAAAGACAGTGACACCAGCATAATCACTGACTTATTGCCGCCTTTATTAAGGCGGCTTTTTCCGATCATAGGAGTTGCATCATGTTTCAACACTTCTTTTCGGACTACCTTGTGAAGCTCCAGGAATCCAATCAACAATGGTGGAATGATCTCGAACTAAACAGGGCGTCCGCAAATACCCCGCTTAATAAAGCCATGCAAGAACTCAATTTTGAAGATACGGCTAAGCTTTTGGAAGGCGCGTCAAATCAGCCGGCTGCGATGTTGGAAATTCAGGCTAAATGGTGGACCCAGCAACTGGAAATTTGGCAGAACGTCGCTTTGACAGGTAATACAGAGTCAGTCGTGTCTGCTGAAAAAGGTGACAAGCGATTCAGTAGTGACAGCTGGCAAAATGAATTGGTGTTTAACTTTATTAAACAATCCTATCTGCTGTTTAGCAAAACCTACCTAGAAACAATCGACAGTGTCGAAGGACTGGATGAAAAAGCGAAAGAACGCTTAACATTTTTTTCTCGCCAAGCTCTCAACGCGTTATCACCAAGCAATTTTATTGCGACTAACCCTGATTTGCTCAAACTCACGATTGAGCAGAATGGTGAAAACCTCTTAGCAGGTCTTGATCAGTTTAAGAACGATTTAGATTCAAGTGCCGACATTTTAAAAGTTCGCATGACGAACAATAATGCTTTTCGTCTTGGTGATGATGTTGCCAATACTCAAGGTGATGTTGTCTATAAGAATGAATTGTTTGAGCTCATCCAATATCGTCCACTAACGGAACAAGTGCATGCTACGCCGCTACTGATTGTTCCGCCATTTGTGAATAAATACTACATTCTTGATCTACGTGAAAAGAACTCAATGGTTCGTTGGCTGCTAGAGCAAGGACATTGTGTATTTATGATCTCTTGGCGCAACCCTGGCCAAGCTCAGCACGAGTTGGAGTTTGGTGATTACGTCACTGAAGGTGTGGCAAAGGCTGTGTCTGCGATCGAGGATATCACTGGTCAATCCCAGATTAATGCTGCTGGTTATTGTATTGGCGGTACGGTTTTAGCGTCTACAATTGCCTACTATGCCGCTAAGCGAATGAAGAAACGTATTAAGAGCGCGAGCTTTTTTACTACGTTATTGGATTTTGCTCAACCAGGAGAGGTTGGTGCATACATTAATGAGCCAGTGATCAATGCCATAGAAGTTCAGAACAACGCTAAAGGCTATATGGATGGTCGCTCTTTAAGCGTGACGTTCAGCCTGTTACGTGAGAACAGCTTGTATTGGAATTACTATGTTGATAACTATCTCAAAGGCGTTAGTCCGGTAGATTTTGATCTACTTTATTGGAACAGTGATAGCACTAATATTGCCGCACCCACGCATAATTTTATGCTTCGTGAGCTCTATTTGGAGAATAAACTTGTTCAAGATAAAGGAGTGAAAATTGGTGGGGTTTGGATCGATTTAGATAAGATCAAAATTCCAAGCTATTTCATTTCGACTAAGGAAGACCATATTGCACTCTGGCAAGGTACGTACCGCGGGGCACTAAACGTCGGCGGAAATAAGACCTTTGTACTCGGTGAATCAGGCCATATAGCGGGAATCGTAAACCACCCGGCAAAGAATAAATATGGTTTTTGGACCAACGATAGCCTTGATGAAAATGCGGACGAGTGGTTGGCGAATGCAGAACATCATGAGGGTTCATGGTGGGGACATTGGCATGAATGGTTATTGGCCTTCAATCCCGACCAACAAGTTGAACCTTATCCGCAAGGTAATGAACAATTTCCGGTGATTGGAACCGCGCCAGGATTGTATGTAAAACAAGTGTTGCCGATTGAACAAGAAGAGATGGCTTGATCTCTTTCAATTTGTAGGTGACAGAATGTCGTCGTACGGTTTTGAAACTGGCTGTATGACGGACAAGATTAAAAAGGGGCTTTTTGCCCCTTTTTCTATGTTGGGATCTCCGAGAATGACCAGGCTTTGTATGGCGTATTTGTACTGAGAGAAAACGTGTTAATCGGCGAATAGCAAATAGTAATGATAGATAATCTAAGTCAGTTCGCATTTTGTAGCATTGGGACTCATATTCCAAAATTATCTATAGCTTTCATTTCTTTATCGCTTAATAGTACCCGTAACGTGTAGAACTATTAGTCGTTTAGTTCATCAATTATTTCGACGATAAAGTGCGTGATAATTATGACGACTCAGTGTGGTATAGGGAGTTATTTCACTTGGTCTTGTTTCAAACATTATTTTGTCGGTTGTATGTACTTTCATCGAGTATGCTAAAACTGGCGCTAGGATTGAGTAGCGTAGTCATGTTGAATGGCTGTTTAGGTATGCCTGAAACGGTAAAGCCGGTCGACAACTTTGAACTCAATCGCTATCTCGGCACCTGGTATGAGATTGCTCGTCTAGATCATTCATTTGAAGCTGGGCTAGAACGAGTTTCAGCCGAATATAACCGACTACCCAAAGGCGGAATTTCGGTAAAAAATCGAGGATATGACCCAGAATCAGACGAATGGGTAGAAGCAACTGGCCAGGCATTTTTCGTTAATCAAGATGATCAGGGTTACTTACAAGTGTCTTTTTTTGGGCCTTTTTACAGCTCTTATGTGATATTTGAGCTTGATAAAGAAGGCTATCAGCATGCTTTTGTTTCCGGCCCCAATTATGACTACTTATGGTTACTGTCTCGTACCCCTGATGTTTCAGATGAATTAAAAAACAAATTTCGTCTTCAAGCGAGAACCTTAGGCTTTGATGTGGATGAATTGATTTTTGTCGAACAAGAGCTTTGATTAGATGACATCGTGAATCATCAGAGCTTAGGGCTATGATTCTTCCGAACATTATATGTTTTAACCGAAAGACAAACTTTGTTACATATTGCCCCGATATTAAATTGATTTAATATCGGGGCCAACGTACCTTTTCGCTTAAGCCATTTAGATGTTTTTGATGAGGGTACAATGCGAACGGTTCTCGGTTTGACGTTATTTTCGATCTTTAGTTTAGTCTCTACCACGGTCAAATCAGAGCATGCAACTTGTCATCAAAACTTTACTGAGCTAACCAAGTTGGTCGAAAACAATTATGCTGGTTATGCAGATAATATTCGTCAACAGATCGAAGCTTCAGAGATAAAAACTCTCGGCCATATTCAGTATGAGTCAGCGGTAGATTGCTTTGCCACGTTATCTAATTGGCTTGCTGTATTTGCAGATCCTCATTTAAAAATTACCTATATCGATCATCAACAACTCGCCAAGACCATTTCTTCTGAGCCTCAACTCCGTTGGTTGTCTGATACTGTGTTATCCCTTTACCTTGGCGATTTCTCAGCCACAAATAGGGAGTCGTTAGCGAGTTTTTTGCAGCGTAAAATGCCTGATTTACTGCGTGCAGAAGGGGTTATTATTGATGTTCGTGGTAATCAAGGCAGTAGTTTTCTGGCAATGCGCCAGATACTAGAACTGATTGGAACAGAAGGCTATCAATCTCTCTGGCATGTACTTGCATCGCCTTCAAACAAAGCATTTTATCAACGTCTGTTGGAGCAACTGGATTCAAGTCACTCACTTGAAATTACTGCAATGTATTCGAACTTAGTGCGGCAAATGACGGCTTATCCGAATACATGGGTTGAATATAATTGGCCTAGCGTGAAGCAGGACAATGTTTTGCCCAACATAAAAAAAATCTATGTGTTAACGGACAAAACGGTGGCCAATGCAGCGGAAGAGTTTGTCATTGCAGCCCGTTCAAATAATAAAGTGACAGTGATCGGCACCAATACATTTGGTGCTCTCGATTATGGTCAGGTTGTCGCTTATCCTATTGGTATTGATCAATATCAGGTGTTGATTCCAAGCCAAAAACGAGTGTGGTACCAGTACGGTCCCATCGACAATAAAGGCTTACCACCCGATATCGTTTCTCACCTTAGTGGCGATGAATTGCTCTCTTATACTCATGATCTACTGTCTCAACAGCTTTGACAATTCAAGGATATGTTGAGAAGCGTGATATGAAAAGATGGCATCATAGCAAATCAAACATACGTTCGTTACGCAAGCTATAGTTACTCGAATCCCACCTCAATGCAGATAAATGCCACATTGGTGTATTAGTAATTACTTATTTAGCATTGACTTAATATTATGTATAAGTAAAATCTAATATAAGATTAAAATATATACAATTCAAACATGCAGTCATTATCGAACACCGTAGTAATGATTAGGTCTGTAATTTTGTTTAGGTGATGATGAAGAGGCAGGTTAACCAGTGGAGAAATCATTATGTGGCAAGTAATACCTTGGCAATCACTGCTGGGAGGGATGTTACTAGGACTTTCGGCGGTGTTACTACTGCTTGTTAATGGCAAGATTGCTGGGATTAGTGGCATTATCAATGGCGTGGTTAATCCTGATGTAAGAGACCGAGTTTGGCGAGTATTATTTTTAGCTGGAATGGCGGTTGGAGGGGTATCGGCTGTTCAATGGCTAGGAGCGTCTGTGCCAACCTTAGAAAATTCAAACCTTTGGATCTATATCGTAGCGGGCCTATTGGTGGGGATTGGCACCTCTCTGGGGAATGGCTGTACGAGCGGTCATGGTATTTGTGGGATTGGCCGTTTGTCTAAACGTTCAATTGTTGCGACGGTGGTCTTTATGTCAATCGCAATATTGACCGTTTTTGTTCGTGTTCATTTACTGTGAGAGGCAACAATGAATAACTCAATTTTGAATGCTCTGACGTTTGCCAGTGCTATTTTGAGTGGGACGCTTTTTGGCATTGGTATGGCAATATCCGGAATGGTCGACCCCAATAAGGTGATTGGATTTCTAGATGTCACAGGGCAATGGGACTCCAGCCTCGCGTTTGTGATGGGCGGTGCATTGATAATTTTTATGCCTAGTTATTTCTTGTTGATTAAACCCAAACAGCAATCTTTAACGGGGGAACTCTATTGCATTCCTAATCATCAAACGATTGACCGCAAACTGCTGATTGGTGCCACTATTTTTGGCTTAGGATGGGGAATCGCGGGCATTTGTCCTGGCCCAGCGGTCGCTAGTCTTTTGTTTGGTAATATCGCGATTGTTCTATTTTTAGTGGCGATGATTGTGGGGTCACTGATCGCAAAGCGTTACAGTGCCGCAACTTCCAAGCGATAGTCCCCAAAAGGCGATCCCACTTTGCTCTGCGTCGGCTTCGAGTGTACTTGCTAGTTAAGTATTATCGATAGCGGGCAGTGATCGCTGAGTTTAAATTCCACCACATCGCTAGGTTCAAATAAATGCTGCTTAGCCTCATTAACGATAAAGTGTGGGCTAGTCACAAAGTGATCGATCAGTGAGCGAAACTGATGGGTACGCTTTGCCTTATTGCGACTACGAACCAGACAATCTGCGTTGACATGACGAGTGGACAAGTGAGCTTGTGATTGCTGGGTAATGTCATTCCATAGCCAATCGTTGGGATAGGCGAGGTTATGATTAAAATCACCACTGATGATATAAGCTTGCTTTTGTTGCTGTCGCTCTAATATCCAACGGTTTAATGCCAGACCTTGCTCCTTTAAAGTTTGACAGCTTTTATTAGGATGAAACTGGCCACTGCATCTCGCTTTTAAGTGAATACTGAGAAGATGAATGGGTTCATCCCACCAATCATTAACGATAATGTAGCTGGCAAACCGTAGCTTAGTTTGACGATTGCTTCTAAGTAACGAAAAATCATCTGGGTCAGTCACCCGGATACCTTTCTTTATCGCAAATCCGGTGTACTGATTAATATCGTTGAATTGTAAGTGACGATATTGCCCCGTACTTCGAGCAGATAAATAGATGTTGTAGCTATCCCCAACAACTCGTCTAATCGCAGACTCACTTGTTACTTCTTGAAAGGCAAGGATCGGGGTATCAATTTGCACAAAATAATCAGATATTTTGTCGAAATCAGCGTTTGTTCGCAATGATGACTTGAAACGCTTATTTCCTTGTAAATCGAGCCATTCCATATTCCATGTTGAAATTTTACTCTGTTGTTGCGCTAGTGTTGGTGGTGCGTACAAAACCACTACATATAGTAAAATGAGACATTCTACAACGCGTTTCATGATTGACTCCCTGTAAAATTAGTCCAAAGCTTTATGCTGCAAGCCTTCGCAAAAAATCAAGCTTAAATACGAAAAAAACGCAATTTTCACGGTTTTCTTTGTATCTGAGATCTATGCCATCAAGATCGATTTGATCTTGCTCTCTAGCCTATGTTTATTGATCTAAATCAATACTTTTAGGGCGTGGTTTGAGTTTAATACGCCACAACATATAGTGTCAGTCGAACAATAATTAGCCCTATATAGTGTATTTGTGGATAACTCTGTGAGTATGCTGGGTAAGGAGATAAAGTGAAACCAATCGTAATCAAGCGTGACGGCTCAAGAGCGCCGTTTAGCCGAGATCGTATTCAAGCAGCAGTGGAAGCTGCAGCTGATCAAGTAGACAACGAAATCGCTATTCATGCTTTAAATGTAGCATTAGCGGTTGAGCTACAACTTAAAGATCACGATGAAGTTCATATCACTGAAATCCAAACCCTAGTTGAGAACGAATTGATGCAAGGACCATTTAAGTCTCTTGCTCGTTCATACATTGAATATCGCCACGATCGCGACATCGCCCGTGAAAAGCAAAGCACACTAACGCGCGAAATCGAAGGCTTAATCGAAGAGAGCAACGTTGATCTCATCAACGAGAATGCAAACAAAGATGGTAAAGTAATTCCAACACAACGTGATTTACTTGCGGGCATTGTGGCTAAGCACTACGCAAAGACCCATATTTTGCCTCGTGATATCGTACAAGCTCATGAAGAGGGCGATATTCACTACCACGATCTCGACTACGCACCATTCTTCCCAATGTTTAACTGTATGCTTATTGATCTAAAAGGCATGTTAACGCATGGCTTTAAGATGGGTAATGCTGAGATTGATACGCCGAAATCTATTTCGACTGCAACAGCGGTAACCGCGCAAATTATTGCTCAAGTAGCGAGCCACATCTACGGTGGTACCACCATCAACCGTATTGATGAAGTGCTGGCTCCTTATGTTAGCGCAAGCTACGAGAAACACCTTTTAACGGCGAAAGAATGGGATATTCATACTCCTGAAGCCTTTGCTATCTCTCGCACAGAGAAAGAGTGTTATGACGCATTCCAATCACTAGAGTATGAAGTAAACACACTGCATACCGCGAACGGTCAAACGCCATTTGTTACCTTTGGTTTTGGTTTAGGTACCAGCTGGGAATCTCGCTTGATCCAGCAATCCATTTTGAAAAACCGTATCGCTGGTTTAGGTAAAAATAGTAAAACAGCGGTATTCCCTAAATTGGTCTTCGCGATTAAAGATGGCTTAAACCATAAAGCGGAAGATCCAAGTTACGACATCAAACAGCTGGCGCTTGAATGTGCGTCAAAGCGTATGTACCCAGATATTCTTAACTACGACAAAATTGTTGAAGTAACGGGTTCATTTAAAACCCCAATGGGTTGTCGTAGCTTCTTAAACCCGTATGAAGAAAACGGTGAACTCATCCACGAAGGCCGTAACAACCTCGGCGTAGTGAGCTTGAACTTACCGCGTATTGCTCTTCGTTCTAACGGTGATGAGAAAGTGTTCTATCAACTGCTTGATGAGAAGCTAGATATCGCTCGTCGTGCATTAGAAACGCGTATTTCCCGTTTAGAGAACGTAAAAGCGCGCGTTGCACCAATCCTATACATGGAAGGGGCATGCGGCGTACGTTTAAAAGCGGATGATTCAATTGCTGACATCTTCAAAAATGGCCGCGCGTCTATTTCGCTAGGTTACATCGGTATTCATGAAACGATTAATGCGTTATTCGGTACAGACCAACACGTTTACGACAGTGAAGAACTGCGCCAAAAAGCGTTGGATCTGGTGAGTTACCTGAAAAAGAATGTGGAGCTATGGACAGAAGAAACCGGTTACGCATTCAGCCTTTATGGCACGCCGAGTGAAAACCTGTGTAGTCGTTTCTGCCGTATCGACACCAAAGAGTTTGGTGTTGTAGAAGGCGTAACAAATAAAGGTTACTACACCAACAGCTTCCACTTAGACGTTGAAAAGAAAGTAAACCCATACGACAAAATCGATTTTGAAATGCCTTACCCGCATATCTCAACCGGTGGCTTTATTTGTTACGGCGAGTTCCCGAACATGCAACGCAATATAGAAGCGTTGGAAAACGTCTGGGACTACAGCTATACACGCGTGCCTTACTACGGGACCAATACCCCAATCGATGAGTGTTATGAGTGTGGTTACACTGGTGAATTTGAATGTACCAGTAAAGGCTTTACTTGCCCGAGCTGTGGCAACCACGATTCGAGTAAAGTGTCAGTAACCCGTCGTGTCTGTGGTTACCTTGGTAGCCCTGATGCTCGCCCATTTAACTTTGGTAAACAAGAAGAAGTTAAACGTCGCGTTAAGCATCTGTAATTGATGCAAACACACTAAATAGTAACCAGCTCGTTTAGGCGGGCTGTTTTTTTGCAGAAGAACTATGAATTATCACCAATACTATCCAATCGATGTGATTAATGGACCTGGTACTCGTTGTACTTTGTTTGTTTCTGGCTGTGTTCATCAGTGCAAGGGTTGCTACAATCAATCGACTTTACGCCTAGATAGTGGTCATGAATTCACTCAAGCGTTGGAAGACCAAATCATCGCTGATTTGAATGACACACGAATCAAACGTAAGGGGTTATCACTCTCCGGTGGTGATCCGCTGCATCCTGCTAATGTCTCTTCGGTGCTGAAGTTAGTGCAGCGTGTTCGCAACGAATGTCCGGGTAAAGATATCTGGCTTTGGAGTGGTTACACGCTCGCTGAGTTGAGTGATGAGCAGCGTGCGGTTGTTGATCTATTAGATGTGCTGGTGGATGGAAAGTTCGTGCAAGAGAAGAAAGATCTTAATTTGGAATGGCGGGGAAGTTCCAACCAAGTGATACATCGGTTCAAAATTTAATAGAGGCAGCGATTTCGCTGCCTTTTTTAGCTCTATATCTTATTGATAACTTTTCAAGTAATGTCGCATTTATGAAAAAATGCAATTTCATCAGGCATTTACGCATGATAGTTTAATGTTGCATTGAGTCAAAACGTGAGCCTGTCATTAAGGTAGTGATATGGCACTAATGCGGTCATTAAGATGGAATTGAGCTGTATGGATTATGAAGTAACTACGCTAAGTGAAAGACCCGATTTAATTGACAAAGTAGCGAATCTAGACAATCGCTCATGGCCGGTATTTTTACAACACAGTGATGCGAATAATTGGCATCACCTTTATGAAGAGTTCGCAGATTCAACGCTTATTTTACTATCCAGTGAACAGGTTATTGGTGTTGGATTTACTGTACCGGTGAAATGGTCTGGAGGAGTGACGGGATTACCGGAAAGTATTCACGATGTTTTGGTACAAGGTTTGGCTCTACGAGAGAGTGAAGCACAGGCCAATACCCTAATTCCCATCGCTGCATTGGTTGACCCTAGCGTGCAAGGTGAAGGGTTAAGCGCAAAAATCCTCATTGAGATGAAAGCATTGGCGAAACGACGTGGTCTGACGTCATTGGTTGTTCCTGTTCGCCCAACCTACAAAGCAAAATACCCAATCCAATCGATTCAAAGTTACGCCAGTTGGTTACGTGATGACGGCTTGTATTATGATCCTTGGCTGCGTGTGCATCAAAAACTCGGTGCTAAAGCGATACATATTGCTAACTGTACTTTGAAGGTAAAAGGCAGCATTGCTCAATGGCGTGAATGGACGAATATGATTTTTCCTCATTCAGGTCAATACGTTATCCCTGGTGCATTAAGTCCAATTGAAATCGATAAAGCCAACGATTGCGGCACTTATCGAGAGCCGAATGTATGGATGAAACATCCAATGAATGATGAGTTGGTGTAAACGAATATTGAACGTTTGCGGTAAAAGAAAAAGGCGAGGTGAATCCTCGTTTTTTTTTGCCAGCGTTTGGTTTATTTGTCGTAATTTAAAAAAAGTAATGATAACTTGAAACTCACTTTCTAACGTTGAATTTCAAAGGGTTGTGACTTTCATGTTTTCTCATTTGCCAGCACCTCAATTAGATCCAATTCTTTCGCTCTCAGTTGCCTATAAGAGTGACCCACGTAATGAAAAAGTGGATCTAGGTATTGGAGTGTACAAAAATAGCCTCGGCGAAACGCCAATCATGCGCGCGATTTCTCAAGCGCAAGATATTGTAGTATCCACTCAAAAAACCAAATCTTATGTCGGTTTAGCCGGCTGTGAAGAGTTTAATCAAGCGATGATCAATCTCGTGCTTGATGGAACGTCAGTGCTGGATCGTGTTATCGCCGTACAAACGCCGGGGGCGAGTGGGGCATTGCGTATGCTTGGCGACTTGATGAAAGTTGCCCAACCAGATACAACAGTTTGGATCTCGAATCCAAGCTATGTAAACCACAAACCGGTGATGGAAGCGGCGGGTTTACAAGTAAAATACTATCGCTATTTCAGCACTGATACTAAGCAAGTCGATAAAGCGTTAATGTTGGAAGATTTAGCGAAAGCGGGCAAAAACGATGTGGTTCTTCTTCATGGCTGTTGTCATAATCCCACCGGTGCCGATATAGACTTCGACGCATGGCAACAAATTACCGCGTTGGCACAAAAAAATGGATTCACGCCTTTTGTTGATGTTGCTTATCAAGGTTTCGGTGATGGTCTTGACGCAGACGCGAAGGGGTTGCGTTATATGGCTGATAATGTCGCGGAAATGTTGATTACAACCTCGTGTTCTAAAAATTTTGGTTTGTATCGAGAGCGAACGGGTGCCGCGATTGTCGTCGGCCAGTCCATCGCAGAGGCCAACAATGCCAAAGGTAAGCTACTAACGCTTGCCCGTTCCACCTATACGATGCCACCAGATCATGGTGCCGCACTTGTTAAAACCATTTTACAAAATCAAGCGCTAACGGCAACTTGGAAGCAAGAGTTAAGTGAAATGCAGCAACGTTTGTTAAACCTGCGCAAAACTTTATGTGACGAGTTGCGAAATGCTCACAATACTTCACAATTTGATTTCATTGAATCGCACAAAGGAATGTTTACTGTGCTAGGCTTTAGTCAAGGTCAAATGTCGCAACTCCGTGAAGAATATGGAATTTATGGAGTAGGTGACGGCAGAATTAATATTGCCGGTTTAACCGAAAAAGACATTCATTATGTGGCTGATGCGATTATGAAGGTCTCATAAGACTGTTTTTTTAAAAGGCTCTTAGGAGCCTTTTAGTCATAAATATATTGGGGGAATGAATGAATAAATCGTGGAAGGCGTTAGTTCCATTATTACTATGTGGTGGTTTGGTCGCTTGTGCCAATACTAGCGAGCAACAAGTAGAAACCGAAGTGAAGCCTCAAGTTACACCTCCTAAGGTTGAACAACCAGAAACCTCTCCTGAAGCAAAACCTGAAGTAAAGCCTAAGCCAGAACCAGAAACCAAGCCTGTTGAAAAACCAAAACCACCGGTTGTTGAAGCAAAAAAAACCTCAGATGGACGTCTGATCTTGGGGGAAAAAGAATGGGTTTATATTCCGGGCTTAGAGCAGTCATTTAAAGCGCGAATTGATACTGGCGCAACGACATCATCAATCAGTGCTGTTGATATCGTGCCTTTTGAGCGTGATGGTAATGATTGGGTTAAATTTAAGATTGAACACGATGGCGTTAACAGCAAAGAAATAGCATTGCCCGTTGATAGATGGGTTAAAATTCGTCAATCGAGCGCTGAAGGAACCCAGCGTCGCGCAGTCGTACAAGCGTGGATTCAAATTGGTGAATTGAAGGAGAAGACGGAATTTACACTCGCGGATAGAACGCACCTTACCTTTCCAGTGTTGTTAGGGCGTAGCTTTTTTAAAGATGTCGCTTTGGTCGATGTGAGTAAGCAATACATTCAAGAAAAACACAAATAATGATGCGATTGTGTTTATAAAAAAACCGCTCACGGAGCGGTTTTTTCAATTAGACTCGATATTCATTATTGAATTTCGATTAGCTCAACTTCAAAAATAAGCGTTGCTGATGGCGGGATCGGCCCAGTACCGCTTTTACCGTAAGCTAGTGTACTTGGAATGTATAGACGGAACTTGTCGCCCACTGTCATATACGTTAAGCCTTCTTGCCAACCTTTGATCACCTGACCTAAACCAAACGTGATTGGCTCACCACGTTCAACTGAACTGTCAAATACAGTGCCGTCTATTAATGTACCGTGGTAGTGAACTTTAACGCGATCAGCCGTGGTAGGGTAAACCTCGCCTTCACCTTTATTAAGTACTTGGTACTGAAGTCCGCTTTCGGTGGTAATTACGCCTTCTTGTGCGCCATTATCCAAAAGAAATGCTTGGCCAAGTTGGAAGTTTTCATCAGCTGCTTTGTGGTTGGTCCACGTACGGTAAATGAAAAATGCTGCAAGGACAAAAATAATAATCGGGAATACAAATTTAGTCATGAATCCTTTCCGCTAGGTTATTGTTTGATTAAGTAGTTAATAGTGTTAGCAATGCTGTCGATATTTTGGTGACCAGAAGTGATCACTTGGTATTTACCATTAATGATGAAGGTTGGTACGCCACTAATTTCACCTTTGGTGGTAATGTCATCTGCCAATTGCATTGCTTGGAATAGTTGAGCTTGTTGCTCTTCGTTTAAATCGTATGGAGAGACCAAATCACGACTATGGAACGCTTGGTCAATGGCCGCTTTACGTTGTGCGATGGTTGAACCTTCGCCCATTTGCACGGCAGAAAACAGCTCAAGCATCATTTGGTGATCAGGTTTGTGACCAATCTGCATTTCTGCTGCGTAGTAAATCATTGCGCCAATTTGTGCGCTTTCGTTAAAAGTCACATGAATTTTGCCAATGCTTTGATCGATCAAGCTTTCAAGCTTTGGAATTTCCGCTTCCATTTTTCCACAGTGACCACAATTCAAAGAAAAGACTTCTGTCACTTGTGGGATTCGGAATGTAGAGAGGTTAGCAGGCAATTTAGAATACTGCTGGCCTTCAACAGGTACTGAGTTGTCAGAGCAACCCGCTAAGACAGCAGATGCACCGAGCAAAAATAGCGTGATCAATTTTTTCATAAGAGTTTCTCGTTACGTGCGCGGCAATAGCGCATTTAAAGTGAGTCGATTTTACCGTTAAGTTAGGATTTAACAAACGGTTATAACTTGAGAGTAGCAATTTCTAACAAGTTAGCGGTAGAAGTATGCAGTTATGACAAAAAAAGCGACGGTTGCGATAAAAATGGGCGGAAATAATTATTTTTAACGATTCAATCTAAAGAAATTGCTGAGAGAGACGATATAAATCGTATAGGTAATCGATTTATATGGTACGCAGATGAGAGTAGTAGCCCTAAGTATGTTATTAGCCTTAACCGGCTGTGGTTCACTACCTGAAAACATACTCAACGACAACATGTTATCAATCGCTCCGCAAGGTGATCACGAGGTAATGCACCCTGAATGGGGTAAAGCCACCTTGCAACCAAAATCAGACGTTCAAGGTCCGTATGGCGAAAAAAATGCTTATCAGCCGCATTCATTGGAAAGCTTTCTGGCGAAACATAATTTAACCTATGAAGTGTTGCCAGGCGATTATAAAATGGTCAAGTTGGTCGATACAATTAAATTCAACACGGGTTCATCGCAAGTATCCAATCAATCAGCTTATTGGCTTGATGTGATAGCTCGCTATGTCGCGTCTCAACCGGGTATTGATGTTGTTATTGATGGGCATGCAGATAGCACCGGTAGCCCACAATTTAATGACAAGCTTTCCGTTAAGCGTGCTGATGCCGTTAAACAATCATTGGTCAACAATCATGTGGATAAGCGTTCGATATTCACTCGAGGGTATGGTGAAGCTGAACCAGCCTGCAACAATAAAACGGCACAAGGTAAAGCGTGCAATCGCCGTGCAGAAGTTTTGTTTATTTTGTCGGCTGAATATTAGCCAAACAGTTCTCATCCTTACTATTTAAATCGAGAATAGCGATGTTATCGCTATTCTCGTTTTTGTATCTGCCTATAATTAGCAGCAAGAGAAGCCAATAGGAAAGATACGTGGCGGTACAACCGAAATATATAGTCGCACTAGATCAAGGCACAACAAGTTCACGGGCGATAGTGTTCGACTATCAAGGCGTTATTGTTAGTGATGCACAGCGTGAGTTTAAGCAAATTTACCCACAAGCGGGATGGGTAGAGCATGATCCGCTCGAGATTTATGCTAGCCAAAGTGCCACCTTAACTGAGGCCTTAGCCAAAGTTGGAATTCACGGCGATGAAATTGCGGCGATAGGGATCACCAATCAACGTGAAACGACGATTGTCTGGAATAAACTGACCGGTAAACCTGTTTACAATGCCATCGTATGGCAATGTCGTCGTACTACATCTGTTTGCGACAAATTGACGGCATCCGGTGCTCAAATTACCGTCAAGAATAAGACTGGTTTGGTGCTAGATCCTTATTTTTCAGCGACAAAAATTCAGTGGATTTTGGACAATGTTGAGGGCGCACGTGAACAGGCAGATAAAGGAGAACTGCTATTTGGCACGATTGACAGTTGGTTAATTTGGAACATGACCGAAGGCCGAGTGCATGCGACCGACTATACGAACGCATCGCGTACCATGCTGTTCAATATTGACGATAGAGTATGGGACGAAGAGTTACTGACGCTCTTTGGCGTACCTAAATCGATGCTACCAGAGGTTCGCTCATCTGCTGCACACTATGGTGAAGCCAATATTGGTGGATACTCAATTCCTATTTTTGGCGTAGCAGGGGATCAACAAGCTGCATTGTTTGGTCAAGAGTGTACACAAGCCGGTCAAGCCAAAAATACTTATGGTACCGGTTGTTTCTTACTGATGAATACCGGCCTCAAGCGCGTTGATTCAACCCATGGTCTGTTGACGACTCTAGCCTGTGACGCATTAGGCGAGCCGAGCTATGCTTTAGAAGGTTCAGTCTTCATGGGGGGGGCGTCAATCCAGTGGCTACGTGATGAGCTAAAACTCATTGATTCTGCTCAGCAATCTGAAACGATGGCAAGAAAGGTAAATAGCGCTAATGGTGTTTATGTCGTACCAGCCTTTACAGGTTTGGGCGCGCCATATTGGGATGCCCACGCGAGGGGGACCATCGTCGGGTTGACTCGGGGCGTTAACGCCAATCATATTGTGAGAGCCACTTTAGAGAGCATTGCCTATCAATCTAAAGACGTATTAGATGCGATGCAAGCCGATTCTGGTTTGATGTTAGCGCATTTGAAAGTCGATGGTGGCGCGGTTCAAAATGATTTTTTGATGCAATTTCAAGCCGATGTCCTTGGAACGCCAGTGCTGCGTCCGCAAGTGAGTGAATTGACCGCTCTAGGTGCAGCTCGTCTTGCTGCGCTAGGTAGTAAAGCTTGGGATAACTTGCAAAGTATCAACAGCCAAAGTACCCCTATTGATGTTTTTAACCCTAGCCAAGATGAGCAGAAACAGACTAGTCGATACAAAGGGTGGAAACGAGCAGTCAAGTGTGCGCAGATGTGGGCATCGTTGGAAGATGATGAGTAAGCTGAGCACGTTATACGGATGTTGTTAGTTTTAAAACAGGGAGAGTAAGTTGGTTTTGATACACTTACTCTGCTTGCTGGCCAGCTCATCGCTTAAAAAAGACGCTTAGCGCGATGCATTTTGAGTAGAAAATAAACGTTCACGCAGGCAATAAAACCATTGGTTAATACCACTGGCCATGAGTCGATCATCAATCCGTAAGCGGTGAACAGGGCACAGCCAAAAAAGTTAATGACACGTAACTTGATGATGTCTTTCATCGTCAGTGACAGCGCGACCATGATTGAAGCGGCGTATCCTAAAAGTTCGACTCCGTTAAAGTCCATCGGTTAACCCTCATAATGTTGTTGTGATGCGTTGTGTCGTTATTGGCAACTGTTGCACGTAAGAAAATCGAGTGTTCGATATTTTTCATTACATTGACAGATGCTTATTGTATTTAACAAAAGGATAGCAGCGACAAAACTGTGATTAAACCCCAATAGGAAGAAGATTGAAGGTTAGCGATTACGCAAACGGTTGGGGAGAGGGGGCTATGCAACGAAGTGTTAACGATAGGAATAAAAAAAAGCCCACATATTCAATGTGAGCTCATCGCTATTTGACCGAATAAGGCCAAGTAAGAGGCAATAAATTACTTCTTAACGCCTTTTTGAACTTGTTTATCAGCTTCCGTTAGCTCGCGAATGCGACGGCTGATGTCACGACGTTCTTTTGAGATTTCAGCGCTTTTGATGATGTGGTCATCAACACGATCTTCGTAATCCGCTTTCATGTTTTTGATGATAGCAACGATTTCATCATGAGACATGTCTGCAACGATGTAATCCATCAAGTTTTCTAGTAAGTCTACACGCTTACGGTTATCACGAACTTTCTTCTCGTTATCAATAAGCTCACGTTTTAACTTATTCTTACGACGCGCTTGAGATACGATTTCAAATACACCACTCATAGGTTCCATTCCTAGTTTTAACGTTAACTGGCAACGATTAAATCATAACAGAGCAAGGGTTTACAGTACTAAGATCAATCATTTTGGCAACTTGGTGGTTTTATCAGCAATTCGTTTCGAGAGAGATTGAGCCGATGGCTGGAACGATATATTATTTTGTAAAGTCACTTGAATGATAACGTGTTGAATTATGCGAAATTCCGACATTATTTTACCGAAGGTTGAAGCAATATCAGATGAAACGCGCAGTAAAAAGCTGCTTAAAGCGTACATATTTGAAAGAACACTGCAGGAAATCACTGAGGTAGAGCTAAATCGCGCTAAAATTGTCATTATTGATGAAAACGGCAATATGAAGCGAGTGCCACTCTTGGCAGAACACTGATTCATATCAAATTTAAAATAATAAGGAAATATTATGAATATTGAGCTATCCCCGATTGAAGCAAGAGTGATTGGTTGCCTAATCGAAAAAGAAGTCACGACACCTGACTATTATCCTCTTACGCTCAATAGTTTAACCGCTGCCTGCAATCAAAAAAGCAATCGTGAGCCTGTATTACAACTGAGTGACCTTGACGTTCAACAAGCCATTGATAGCTTAATGTCGCGCCGTTTAGTGAGTGATGAAAGCAGTTTCAATAGCCGTGCAAACAAATACCAACATCGTTTTTGCAATACCGAGTTCGGCGATCTTAAATTAAGTAAGCAAGAGAAAGGGATTGTCTGCTGTCTGTTGTTACGCGGTGCGCAAACGCCTGGGGAAATCAGAACCCGAACCAACCGACTGGCTGAGTTTAATGATGTTAAAGAGGTTGAAGCGCTACTAGAAAAAATGGCGAATGCTGAAACAGGCGCTCTAGTGGTCAAATTGCCGCGTGAAGCCGGAAAACGTGAATCTCGCTACCAGCATTTATTTAGTGGTGATGTTGATATTGATGCGTTGGCGGCAATGACTACTGCCAATACAGGTCAATCAGCTAACGCACGTATCATCGAGTTGGAAGCGGAAGTTGTGGCATTAAAAGCCGAGATTATCGAACTGCGTTCAGCTCTTGAAGAATTGAATGGCTAGCGATACGTCAACCCATTGGAGCGTGTATTTTGTTCGTATGCGCTCTAATCGACTCTATTGCGGGATCACCACGGATGTAGAACGTCGATTTAAACAGCATTGCACGGGGACTGGTGCAAAAGCGTTGAAAGGGCAAGGACCACTGGTATTAGCGTGGTTTCACCCTGCCGGTAATGATCGTAGCATCGCATCTAAATTAGAGTATAGCTTAAAACAAATAAGTAAAGCGCAGAAAGAGGCGTTGATCTGCGGTGAAATCGCGCTTAAAGAGGTGATCAGTCAGGAATATTATGCGCAGATTACCCGCGCAAATTAAAAAATGTATTACCATTATAAAGTGAATAAAATTCGAATGGATTGGCATTGCATCAGTCCACCAAATTGCTAGGTAAATAAGAGATTTTGTATGTATAAAACGGCTCTAGCTACGCTACTGTCTGTCTTTCCGTTCATTGCGGAAGCACATTCTACGCAAGTGTTGAACGGTTACTGGCAGTACGATGAATATTTGTCTTCTCACTCGAGTCAACAAGTTCTCACTGAAAAGCTTTCGCAAGCGGTGAGAGAGGCGCCACTAGCGATTGATACTGCTCAGACTAGACCAATCTCAATTTCCGTCGTCTATCCCGGGCAGCAGATTTCCGATTACTGGATCCGTAAGATAAAAGCGTTCGAAATCCGTTTGGACAAGTTGGGAATCAAATATGAAATTAACCAAGTTTTTACTAGGCCGAATGTTGATGTAAGACAGCAAAGTCTGTCACTGCTAGAAGCTATCCAAAACAAATCGGATTATTTAATTTTCACTTTAGATACGACCCGTCACCGTAAATTTATCGAGCATGTGCTCAGTTCTACCGAAACCAAACTTATTCTACAAAATATCACCACTCCCGTACGTGCTTGGGATGATCATCAACCATTTATGTATGTCGGTTTTGATCATCAGCGCGGTACGCAAGAGATTGAAAATTATTATAAAGAGAAGATTAAACCCGGCAGCAAGTACTCAGTATTGTATTTCTCTGAAGGGTATATCAGTGACGCGCGTGGTGACACTTTCATCGAGGAGATGAGCCACCATGATGGCTATAAACTTTCATCGTCTTACTACACCAAAGCAACGAGAGATTCAGGTTTTAACGCAACGTTAAGTGCGATTGAAAAAGACCCAGACATTTCCTTTGTTTATGCCTGTTCAACTGATGTGGCGCTGGGGGCAGTCGATGCTTTGAAGCAACTTGGTCGTGGCGATATTCTCGTTAATGGCTGGGGTGGCGGAACGGCGGAACTAAATGCCATCGAGCAAGGGGATATTGATGTGACTGTTATGCGCATGAATGATGATACCGCGATCGCAATGGCAGAAGCGATAAAGTGGGATCTTGAAGGAAAAGAGGTCCCTCATGTTTATTCCGGTGATTTTGAAGTGGTCACCAGCGCAGATGATGCAGAAAAAATCGAACGTTTGAAACGTCGTGCATTTAGGTATTCAGACCAATAATGAAAATGTGGCAGAAGCGAAACGGTAAACACCAACTCGCGACCTTATTAACGCATTCAATCTTTCTTACCATTGGCGTGCTTACTTTGGTGGTTTTGTTGCAAAACTACCAAGTAAACCGCCAGGTCGTCACCCAAGAGGTTGCTCGCTCAAAGCAACAGACATCAAGCTTGATTCAGGAAATATTTACCTTCAGGCTCGAGTCGATCGAAATCCAACAAGACAGTTACAGCCGTAGTTTGTCTTTGGTTGACTCTATGCGTGGCGAGAATCGCGAAAATATTAGCCTGTTTTTTAATGGTATTGACCAAATTGACCCAGACCTGTCGCCTGATTTTCGCTTTATTAGCGCGAACGAAAATATGATCTGGAACGATGAAAATCATCGTTTTTACGGCATCGAAGATGAGCAATTGATGGAGATTAGTGACGACCTTGTAACGGGGAGTGATTGGTACATATCGCAAACCCCATCAGCGATGGGAATGCGTTATCTGATGATCCGGCGTACGTCTTTGATTGCGATGAATAACGGCGAGGTCGTGGGCGATCTTTATGTTGGCATTGTGCTAAACAACAACTTTTCTCTTGTTCGTGCGTTATTGGATGGTAGTAACGTTGATGAAGTGGTACTAGCGGTAGGCAGTGAAATTATCGCGAGTAGCTTGAAAACCAACACTCGGCATATCCGATGGTTGGAAGAGTATTCACCGCAACTAAACGCAAGTAATTATATGGTGTCGCGTGTTGATCTAACCATCAACAGCGTTGCGACGTTTATCTCTGTATACACAATTCAAGACAATTCTCATATTGCGTTGCTCATGCAAGGCCATTATTTATGGGTAGCGGTGGCACTGTTCGTGATTGTTCTGATTGCGTTATATAGCCGATTCTGGCTCGGGCAAAGGGTATCAAAAGAGCTAAATCACTTAATGATCTATACCGAGCAAAGCATTGAAGCTAAGCAAGTTAAGTTGTTTGAAGGCTCTGAGATTGCTGAATTCAATAAAATTGGCCAATCATTTCAACGTTCCTTTAAAAGGTTACGCGAACAAGAGAAGCAATTTGCTGACCTATTCAACTATTCATTGTCGCCAATAACCTTGTGGGATACCTCAGGGCAACTATTACGAATGAATCCTGCCGCAGAGCGAACATTTTGTAAGAGTGATGAACTTTATCAATTGCTATTAGATAAGCTAGTGCCACAGATACGCATGGCAGCGAATGGCGCTTCACTCACTGGGATCAATATAGCGATTAGCGACAACACTTATCGTTGGAATTTTTCCCCAATTATTATCGATAATCAAACGCGACATATTATGGCGCAAGGACAGGACGTCACCAGTTTTGTTGAAGCGGAACGTCAAAGTAAAATGGCGCGTGAAGAAGCAGAAGAGTTAGCAAGGATCAGAGCAGACTTCTTAGCCAGAATGAGCCATGAATTACGCACCCCGCTCAATGGTATTCTTGGTGTCTCGCAGCTGCTAAAAACGAAGCTAAGCAAAGAAAACGATATTGAACATATGGATGTCTTAGTTAATAGCGGAGAACACCTGCTTGCTGTTCTGAACGATATTCTCGACTTTTCGAAAATAGAGCAGGGTAAGTTTCATATTCAGCGTCGCGATTTTCGCTTATATGAAGTGGTCAACACCATTGAGAAAACCTATCGACCACTTTGTCTGGAAAACAATGTCTTATTCACAATGGCGAGTAACATTGATGCGGGACAGCTGGTGTGCAGCGACCAAATTCGCCTGAATCAAATCATGTTTAACTTAGTAAGCAATGCGGTTAAATTTACCCACACAGGCACAATCAACGTTAGCCTAAACCTAGTCGGTGACGGTGAAGATTGCACTTTGGATGTCACGGTTGAAGATTCTGGTATTGGTATCGATAGCGCGCGGCTAAGTCATATTTTTGAGCCCTTTGTACAGGCAGAAACAACCACGACTCGTGAGTATGGCGGCAGTGGCTTGGGACTTGCGATTGTTTACAGTTTAGTTGAATTGCTAGATGGCTCAATCTGGGTTGAGAGTGAGATTGGTGTTGGCACTCGCTTCAACATTACCTTACCGATGACACTATTGAAAGATGAAGCGAGTCCGGTTGATAGCCAACTGTTAGAGCCGCCAGAAACCTTGTTTGATCGGGCGCTAGAAGTATTGCTCGTGGAAGACAATCATACCAATGCTTATATCGCGCGTGCGTTTTGTGAAAAATACGGCATGAAGGTAACTTGGGTACAAGATGGCTATAACGCTGTGGATCACTTAAAACACAATCCAAGTCTTGATTTAGTTTTGATGGATAACCAATTACCAAGTTTGGGTGGCATTGAAACAACCCAAATCATCCGTGACGAACTACTTTCGTCAGTTCCGATTTTTGCTTGTACTGCTGACGGTATGCATGACACTCGACGTGCCTTTATTAATGCCGGAGCCAATTACGTTATTGTTAAACCTATTAAAGAAAGTGCGTTAAACAAGGCGTTTATTCATTATCGAGATCACTTCTACCATTCTCCTGTTTAAAGTGGTGTGGCTAAGAAGGATTTTTCGAGCAACGCGTGTTTAAAATCGCTACTTAATTCGATCGCTTGGTCAAATTTGATTCCGAGTTTATGACCTTGTAGGGTCTTATCGATGCTGACGATGGAATAGGCTAAGTTGGTTGGCAAAAATGAGGAAAACTCGCAGTTGATCTCTAAATCGCTTTCCATGGAGAGGCTGTTTTCACCGCTGATATACAAGGCGCAACCTGTGATTGAAAAATCGACCATGGTCGCGTCATAGGAGACGGTATTTGAGACGACTTGTACTGGTATATCAATAGGGTAGCGTTCATGATTTCGGATTGGTTTAGATGCAAAATGTTGCGGCATACGAATCAATAACAGCCCCGTGGGAGAACTGATACTGGCGAGAACCGAACTCTTAAAGGCAATGATATGCCCAAGCTTGGAGTGAGTTATCGCGCGTATGACGACGGAAACATTATTGAGCTGCCGCATGACTAACACTTCTTGAGATTTTTTAGGAAACTCAATAATCATGTACTGGCCTAGTTTACAACCGATGTAATCAGCATTGAACGAATGGAGGTCGTTAGGACCAAATTCAAGATTGACCGATAGCTTAAGCCCGGCGGTTAAAAATGGTATCAGTTGCTCAACGTTGTTTTGTGGCATAGTCAACAAAGGTGCAGGAATGAGAAGCCAAATACTATAGCGCTGAATCTCAACAAGTTGAATAGTCTCATATTGACGGAGGAATGTTTTGAGATCTCTGTCCTTCTATGAGTGCACTTGCAAGTGCCGCAAGTGCTTGTGAATCACAATCGAAATGCAGTTTAGTTCTACGTTTAACAATATCCTCAACCGTTACAGCCCATTCATGGGTAACCAAATAATCTAATTCAAATGGGTATAAATCAGCAACAATAGTTCGGTCGCTACTTTGAGCATCTTTGACCACATTCCACACCTCAGTGCCATATTGATCGACTAGTCGTTGTCTGGTTTGACTGCTTAGATAAGGCAACTGACTGGCTAATTGATGCAGCAACACTTCTTTTTGATAACCTTGTGAACCGAGTAACGGTGGGTCCTTTTTTTCGGTATATGCGTTCGGAAAGTATGGAGCAAGTGATTCCAACACATTGAGTGACAACTTGCGGTAGGTCGTTAATTTACCGCCAAAAACGGTCAACAGCGGTGGATTGTCGGCCGATGTTTGGAGAGCGAGATCATAATCGCGACTAACGGCTTGAGCAGAAACGCTTTCACCTTCACCATCATTAAATAGAGGTCTTACCCCACTAAAATGATCAATGACATCGTCGGGTGTGAGCTGGCGATTAAAAAATTGGTTTGTCACTGACAACAAGTAGTTGATTTCATCCTCACTGGTCATCGCTTGGTAAGGGTCGCCATCAAACGGTATATCCGTGGTCCCTATCATAGAAAAGCGATCAAGGTAGGGGATCACGAAGACAATTCGCTTATCTTGGTTTTGTAAAACATAGGCGTGCTCATCTGGGTAAATACGCGGTACGATTAAATGCGAACCTTTGATTAAACGCATGGTGTGAGGGCTGGATTCAGGGGTGGACTGGTTAAGGAACTCCGCCGCCCAAGGTCCTGTCGCGTTAACTAATACTCGACAGTAGCGAATGTGTTCGCAGCCCGTACGTTGATCAAATAGCGTTACTCGCCACAATTGGTCGACACGTTCAGCCTTTGTCACTCGGCAATAGTTTCTTACTTCAGCTCCGTGACACTGTGCCAGTTTCAGATTTTCAATTACCAGCCGTGAATCATCGATCCAGCAATCAGAATACTCGAAAACATAATCAATATGTTTGCTCAGCCCATCAGCAGGAGTCACTTTTAATTGCAGTGAAGGCGCTAACAGGCAACGTTTGGCAAGATGGTCGTATAAAAATAACCCGGCTTTGATTTGCCATTTTGCACGTAAGTGGGGGAGGTGAGGCATTCGAAAACGCATCGGTTTGATCAGATGAGCGGCTTTCGTGAGCAAAATCTCTCGTTCATTGAGCGCTTCTTTGACTAAACGAAATTCGCCATACTCGAGATAACGCAATCCACCATGAATGAGTTTTGAACTGGCCGATGAGGTTGCACAGGCAAAATCTTTGGCTTCATATAGCCCGACGCTTAATCTGCGATTAACGGCTTCCGCAGCAATACCGGCACCGTTAATACCGCCGCCAACAACGATCATGTCAAAGGGCGCTTTTTGGGAGGTAAACTCGTCATCTCTAATCACTATAAGTACCTGATATAAAGCCTAATAGTGATAATTATAGACAACTAAAAACAATGGGATGTGAATGTTATCTAAAATCGGACATTCAAGCATCGCAAACAATATAAACCCTCGCTAGAACAAGCTGTTGATTAGGCGCTGTTCTTCTTCGGTGATGCGCACTTGATTGACATCATTTAGCTTTGAATTGATCACTCCCCGCAATTCACGCAACTGGCTCGGAGAGAGTTGGTGAACACTTGATTTAAGCAATTCTAAATGTTTTGAATTATGGCTTGTGGTGCGACCAAAGCTCGACGAACCGACATTATATGCTCGTGCCATTTTTTACCCCCAATTTAACAGCAATACTAAGCTTCATTATGTCCTTACGCCTAGAACATCAGATGAGATGTTGTCGCTTCCTTGTGTGCTTAGCGAGCTATCAGAATAGATAATTGAGGTTAAATAATGTCCGAATTATGTCAGCGCAAGGCGAGAAATCGGTGAAACTGCCCGTTTTTGGCCGATTATATAGCGTGCAGTGAATCCAAAGATTCACCGCACGGATTGCCACTACTTTGCCGCTGATTTTGTTGAATGAGTTACGCGTACCGAAAACTTACTGGCGAGTGAATGCAATTCAGGCAGCATGCGATAAATGAGATAGAGTTGTTGAAGCACCATGCGAGCAGAGCTGTCATCTTCGTCTCTCCATTCAGCAAGGCGGGCTTCTAACGCTGGATCATCAATACGATTAGTATCACATTCAATCGATTGATCATTGAGTTGTCCGTAGAGTAATTCTAAATGATGATGAATTACTCGATGTGACTGCAACACCAACTGATGAGTGGTGTCATTGTCGATGCGAGTTCGATGAGCGCCCAATGCAGAAATGTAACTCAATAAGGCATGGTTTAATGTCAGCAAACGAAAACTCTCATCCACGGCGGAATGGTATTTACCTGGCTCGACCAACATTGCACTGATGGCTGAAGTCAGGTTTGCATCTTGGTTATGGGCATTTCGTCGCGCGATTCGATACGCCAAACTATCGTTTTTACCAATCCGATACTGGCCAATAATTTGTGCTAAATAGTCTTTATTTGAACGAATGCCTTCTGCCATGACTTTGTGCAAACGTTTGGATTGCCAATCGGGCAAGATAAAGGTCACAGCCGCTACAGCAAGGGCACAGCCAATTAAGGTATCGGCCAAGCGAGGTAGTACAACGGCGTAACCTTCACCGAGTTGGTTGAAGCAAAACAGCACCAACAAGGTGATAAACCCTGTCGCGTAACCATAGTTGGCTAAGCGAAACGCAAAAAATGCCACGCCTGAAATAACGATGAAGACTAATTGGCTTTCTTGTGACGGGAACATGGCCAATAAGGGCGCACCAACCAGAAGGCCGGCCAACGTCCCCAAAACACGCGCCACCAGTTTTTGCTTAGTCGCGCTGTAGTTAGGCTGACAAACAAACAGTGTGGTTAACAAAATCCAGTAGCCACGTTCAATATCAAACAACTGGATGATGCCGTAGCCTAGCGTCAACGCAATAGACATCCTAATCGCGTGGCGAAATAACATTGAATCGCGATTTAGATTAGCGCGAATACGTTGCCACATAATTTTTGGGTTGTGCGCTTCGGTATCATCGAGCACTCCTTCTTCTAAGCGACTCACATCTGGGTTGTTAACATTACTCAGTTGTCTATCAACCGTCGCGAGGTTATTGAATAGATAACCGAGTTGAGACAGCAGTGAACGCCATTCAGGCTTTTGCTGTTGCTGAAGATAGGTGAGTGATGCCTGTAATTCATCCAGCGCCAAAATAGAATCAGTATATTGAAAATCTTTACCCAGACGGATTGCGGTCGCGATTTCACGACACGCTTTGGCCTGAACTTGTAATAAGTGTTTAAAGCGAAAGAGAACATCGGAGCGATCAAAATGCTGCGCTAATTCTTGGTAACGATAATGGCTAGAACTGGCGCGTTCATGGATGTCTTGAGCAATAAAGTAAATGTTAAGAAATCGGTCACTGGCACCGTCAATATGGCCGCGTTTAGAACGACTTAGCAACGTAACTTTGCATTGGTTCAACGCATTCACCGTCACCGCATTGAGATTGGCTTCTTTGATGCGATAAGGTTGTGGCTTGAGATCGGATACCGGATGAAATAATTCACTTTTAGCATCGAGGTAATTACCCAATTCAAAGAAGACTTTGGATAAGCTTTGTTGCACGGGTTGAGTTGGCCAGAAGGCGTGCCAAATCATCGACATTAAATAATACCATGCCGCACCACTGAGCAACATTAGAGGTTGAAACCAAAGGTTGGTACTTTCGTGAGCCCCAAGCATGGCATAAATGGCGATTAGCAAAGAGCCAAATGCGATACTGGCGTAGCGCGGGCCGATAGCGCCGAGCATGATGAAGCTAAAAGTAGAAACAAATAGGCCTAAGGCAAAAAACGGTGGGTACTTAAACAGGACTTCAATTGAGACTGCAGCAATGGCAAAACAGATAAAGGTCAGAGTGACGGATTTTAATCGACCAGTAAAGCTGTCTTCACTTTCCGCCAATGCAGCAGCAATCACGCCAAGAATTAAAGGTATGACGAGTGAATTAAGCTGGTAATACCAAGTGGGAATGACAACGCCCAGCAGGGTGATCAGTATCAAAAGACTATAATTAAAGGTCTTGTTGGCCCAATAGAGGCGGAGTTGACTCAAAAAATGCACCGGTTATCCAACTTTTACTGTATTTGAGAGCAAATAATAACAGAAATCCTATGGTAAACTTCTGATACAGATAAAGAAATAGGTTTAGTTGTTGATTAATTAAGCGCTGCTATTATTGACAACGAATTTTCAATTCCTTTTTCAAATCAGAACGAGGATAAGATATGATAAAAGCAACAGAATCCATAGGCTTAAAACAATGCAGCTAACGGCAAACAAGACTGCAAAATTCTTCATTCAAAACGAATATCATCACGTCAGCCTCGATAACGATTTTATTGTATTGAGCTCAGAAAACAGTGAAGAACGCATTCCATTCAATGTATGGAGCGGTCGAGTTGAACTCAAACGCGGTTTGATTTGGGGAGGATTGCAGTTTTTTGCTCACCCTCAAGATAATCGTCAACAAAGTTGGCTAGTACAAGGTTTACCTTGGGAAAAATGTCGTCAATTTGCTCGCCATGCTATTAAGCATTATCAACATTGGCACAATGAACAATGTCGTCAATTGGTTGAATTCCTACCGCAATGGGAAGAACAGGTCAGTGTTTTTCATCGTTCGCAGAGCTTTGTTACTCATGCACAAGTGGCGCAATGGCTAGAGAATATTGAAACAGACTTTGCCACAATGTCGATGACACTTGATGACGCGACGTTAAGAATGCCGCGACGTATGGAAAAAATTGCCCCGTGGGTGACAGACTCAGAGCACAAACTAGAGCAACGCAATCACGACTGGATGGTGAATGAGTTAGACAATTGGAAAGTGCTTTTTTCTCAAATCGAGTCCTCGCCACTGAATCTTAGCCAGCAAAAAGCAGTATTACTCAACGACAATAACAATCTTGTGTTGGCTGGTGCTGGTTCAGGAAAAACCAGCGTGCTTACTGCACGTGTCGCGTATTTGTTGCAGAGTCATTTAGCCCAAGCATCAGAGATATTGATGCTGGCCTTTGGCCGAGAAGCGGCACAAGAAATGAGTCAACGATTAACAAGTAAGATTGGTTCAGCCACTGAGCAAGTCAAAGTGAATACCTTTCACCAGTTGGGTTTGCAAATCTTGCGTCACGTTGAAGGCGAACAAGTACGCATTTCACCGATAGCGGTTAATGAAAAGCTACGTCAAGGGTGGTGTACAGATTGGCTAAAGCGACATTGGATGACGCCAACCAGTTACAAGCGCTGGCAAAAACACTTATCTAAGTGGCCGATTGCTTATATCGCGGGCGATGAAGAGCTCGGTAGTCATGTTGAAAATCCTAAATTGATCGCTTGGTTAGATACACAACTAACGCAATTAGCGGCAATGGAGAGCACCAAGAAAGAGATACAACAGCAGCTGGTTGATCACCAAGAATATACGCGTCTAAACAGTGAGCTTGCTTTGGTGTGGCCATGCTACCAAGCATGGTTAGACATGCTTAAAGAGCAGAATGAAATTGATTTTAACAGCATGATAAGCCGTGCAACCAGTTATGTGCAGAAGGGTAAATTCACCTCGCCTTGGAAATACATCATGATCGATGAATACCAAGACATTTCTCCGCAGCGATTGGCTTTGGTTGAAGCGCTATGTAATCAAAGTAAGCATCAAGATTGTGTTCTTTTTGCTGTGGGCGATGATTGGCAATCAATCTATCAATTTGCCGGTGCAGATGTTGACCTGACGACCGGGTTTGCACAGCGCTTTCCCAATTCAACCCTGCATTATTTAGATACGACGTACCGCTTTAACAATCAACTGGGTAATGTTGCCAATGAATTTATTCAGCAAAACCCGAATCAATTGGCGAAAGAACTCAAGAGTCACAAGGAACAGAAGGGTAAAGCGGTCTCCTTGATCCCGATGGCCAATGTTGAAAAGATCCTTGATCAATTAGATCGTAAAGCGAAATCAAAGCAAACGGTGTTGATCTTGGGGCGCAATCATTACCATAAACCAGAGCTTCTCGCGGATTGGCAGAAGCAGTTTAAACAACTGGATATGGAGTTTATGACCTGCCATGCCAGTAAGGGTAAAGAAGCAGATTATGTCATCGTGGTGAACGTCGATGAAGGGCAATTTCCTGCGCGCGTGAAAGCAATCCATCTTAATGGTGCCTTAACGCAATCGAATGATGATTTTGCTTATGCTGAGGAGCGTCGTTTGTTTTATGTTGCATTAACACGAGCCAAGCAGAAAGTGTGGGTTGCCTATAAAGGCAGTGGCTCTACTTTTGTTAAAGAGTTAGTCAATGATGACTACCCAGTTAACCAATCTTAATCAGGGTTAAGCTGCCTACATGTGGTTAATAAATAAAAAACCGAAGAGAAATCTTCGGTTTTTTTTAATTAACGTTGATGCTTAGATGCGTTCTGCAATGTAAGCGTCGTAATCAGGAATTTCGATATCAACTTCTTGTTCAATCAACTCGGAGCTGAACAGAAACTTCGCGGTTGCACGGTTGGTCGCAACAGGAATATTCCACACACTAGCAATTCGAAGTAGGGCTTTAACATCTGGATCATGCGGTACCGCATTAAGAGGGTCCCAGAAGAAAATCATAACGTCGATTTTGCCTTCAGAAATCAATGCACCAAGCTGTTGATCGCCGCCCATTGGACCGCTAATCATGCTTTTAATTGCCAGACCGGTTTCTTTACTTAGCATATGACCAGTGGTACCAGTGGCGTAAAGAAAGTGGCGTTGAAGTTTTTCTTTATTTTCTTTTACCCAACGCAGCAGCTCTGGCTTGCAGTTATCGTGAGCTACGAGCGCGACGTGTTTATGAGCTGGCATAGTACGCGTTGTCTTTTGCATCTAATTTTCCTAATTATTGATATAAAACGTAGGGCGATACTCTGAAGGAGACAGAGACTCCGCAATCACTTTAGGGTTGAGATTATTCGGTGTCAAAGCTTCTATGATAGGAGCTTCAATTTTTTCAAATTGCATCCCATTCAAGTAGTTTACGGCTTGCTGAACAGATAAGCGTCCTTGTAGTACCATTTTATCGGTTGGAGCAAATTCAACTCGATTTCGCAACAAACCGCGGTAAACACCATGGCTGAGATAGGTTGAAATCAACCCAATTTCACCGGTTTTCTTTGATGAGCGAAGTTCGCTGATGGCCGCTTCGATTGCAACGGCGCTGCCCACGATATAATCGATTTTTTCGCCTTCAATGGCTTTCTGAACCAGGTTACGCTGCAGCTCTTTGTCATTATCCGTCCAAAAAGTTTCAACAATACGAACATCACTATCTTGTATTGCGGCTAGCAAACCTTGAATAACCGGTTTGGTGCCTCCACTCGATTTTGGCCCAGGTAATAGCGCGATGGAAGTGATGCCACTTCCGGTTGGGTGTTTGCGTTTAAGGTATTGGCCGGTGTAGTAACCCATCCAATACCAATCGACACCAACTTCCCCCTTGAGAATGCTCTGTGTCGCGTCATCGACAATCAGCTTATTAACTGTGGCAAAAATCGGCGTGCTGCCCACATAACGTTTGAGATCTGAATAGTAAATGTCAGGAGCGACCGTGCCTAGAATGATCGCGTCAGCATTCCAGTTAGTACAAAGTGATAGCTGCTCTTTCTGTTTATCGTGATTTGGGTACCCACCGGCTTCTAATACGCGTAACTGCACGTTATTTTTTCGTGCCTCATCGACCATGCCGTAGTTGACGGATAGCCAGTAGGAATCTTTAAGATGGGGGTAAATAGCACAAATTTTTAACGGTTCTTTGGCTACCGATTGAACAGTAAACAATAGGCTGCACAGTACGATTAAAATTTTGAACAAGGTATTCGATACAGAAACAGATGGCATGACGGTTTTCGTTGGATTAAATAGTGTAAACACTGCAGAATATAGCGCATTCTGAGAGAGTTAAGAAGTGATGAATTCCCATGTTACTTGCTAAAGCCAGCATTGGCCGTAAGTTGTTGTTTGCTTTTCTAGTGATGGCACTGCTCGTTCTGATGTCGTCCATCATCGGCGTATTCGGTTTTTCTTTTGTCGCGAAGACAGAACGAAATGTGGTGAATTCCGCGATTCCATCAATGATTGAAGCTCGCCAAGTTGCGGAGTTGAGCTCACGTATTATCTCTTCAGTGCAAAATTTAAATAGCGCTCGCAATGAAGAACAACGCAAGGCGTCTGGCAAAGAGTTGTTTGACCAACTTGAAGCGTTACTTACTCATATTAAACAATTGGGCTCGGACTCGTTTGATTCTCAATTACTCCAAACCCTTGAATCCAATGTTCAGCAGATCATTAATACACTCGGTAAACTGGGTGTGGTGGTGGAAAAGAAACTCTTTTTAGAACATGACCTGATTGTTAGGACAGAGGACATGCGCTCATTGGCGCAAGAGCTCGAACAACTCACTCGTACCCAAGTTTCTAATACCAGTACGATTGCTGTTGCGAACGTCACTCATATATACGATCTGTTGGCCAAGCAACATACGGAAAAAGCATACCAAGCATTGGATGCTTTGGTGGAAGTAGATTTGGATCTTTCTGAGCGTTTGCATGAACTGCACCTATTAGCTTTTCAGATGCTCAATCAAATTGAAGAAATTCGCACCATCACAGATACCAAGCGATTAAGTGCAATCCGCGACCAGTTTAACGATAACCTTTCTATCATGAAGCGCCGCGTTACTGCTGTCGAAGACCCAACTCGTTCTGTCCAAATGTCAGAACTACTCAGTCAACTGGATGCGCGTGGTGTTGTATTTGATGTTCTGTTACAACGTCACGACAATGAGAAAGAATCACACCAGTTGATGCTCGACACACTTGACCAATTTACCGCGTTAAATGCAACGGTGAATAAATTGGTTGATGATTCAAACCAAGCGACCACTGAGGCGGTGGATGAACTTAAAACAACCCTTAATTTTGCCCAATTAACGCTGACCATTATCACCGTATTAGGTATGTTGATTGCCGTATTCATCGTGTGGAAAGTCGTTTATGTATCGGTACTTAAACGTCTAGCTGAGTATTCATCAGCACTGTTATCAATCGCACAAGGGCAGTTAAAAGTTGATATCACCGTCAAAGGTAATGATGAATTAGCCCATATGGGACAAGCGATCATTACTGCACGCAACACGGCGCACGCATTGAAAGTTGTCGCAGAGAGTGAACGCACGGCAAAACGTGAGCTTGAAGAGCACAAAGGCCGCTTGGAAGAGTTGATTATGGAGCGAACTCATCAGCTACAAGAAGCGAATAAGCGACTTAACCTTGAAGTGGTCAACCACACCTTGGCGCGCCAAGAAGCAGAGCAAGCAAGCCGCGCAAAATCCGCTTTTCTTGCAACCATGAGTCATGAAATACGTACGCCAATGAATGGCGTGCTGGGAACGGCACGCTTGCTAAAAGATGCAGGCTTAAATGCGCAGCAAACCTACTATGTCGATATTATCAATCGTAGCGGTAAAACCTTATTAGCGATCCTTAATGACGTTCTCGACTACTCCAAAATTGAAGCGGGTCATTTGGAAATTCGACCTGTCGATTTTAATCTTCATTACATGGTTGAAGATGTTCATCAGCTATTGATGGGGAGAGCTAAAGAAAAGCAACTAGAGCTCTCTACGATTATCGAAAGCGATATTACCCCATTCTGGTTTGGTGACGTCACTCGTATTAGCCAAGTGCTGAATAATTTGGTCGGCAACGCGATCAAATTTACCGATGACGGTCATGTTGATATTTATGTGTCGTTAGAAGAGGAGAATCAGGTTACGTTCGAAGTTTCAGATTCGGGCATTGGGATTTCTGAGCAAGAAATGGCGTCATTGTTTGATGCCTTTACGCAAGCCTCTGGCGGATTGGGCGTAAAAGGTGGGACTGGACTCGGTCTTGCTATTAGTAAACGTATCGTTGAAGCGATGGGCGGCACATTAAATGTTGAGTCCCAAGTAGGCCAAGGTAGCCGCTTCTGGTTTACCGTCCCTCTTGAAGTTGGCCAAGAAGTGGTAAAAAAAGAGAGCCCAACACAGTGTGTATTAAGCGCCAAAGTATTATTGGTTGAAGATAACCCAGTTAACTGCGTGGTAGCAGAGGGGTTCTTAACCAATTTAGGCCACCAGGTGGTCATTGCTGAAAGTGGTGAGGAAGCAAAACAATTATTTGCCCAAGATAGCTTCGATATAGCACTACTGGACATTAATTTACCTGACTGTGATGGTCGTGACTTATTAGAAGAGTTGCGTAAAATGCAGCGAGAAGCGGCTATTCCACCAGCTGATCGTACTCCTTTTGTCGCGGTATCGGCGCATGTTTACAATGAAGAAGTGGAGAGTTACCTTGCCGCAGGTTTTGATGGCTACTTACCGAAGCCTCTCGATAAAGATGCCTTATGTGAATTAATCCAAAACCGTTTGGATGGCAAAACGTTACTACTTGATCAAGCGAACTTGCCGACCCCGATCACAAGCAATTTTAGCCTGTTGAATGAAGTGATGATCCGCGATGATCTTAAGGTGTTAGGCCTAGCTAAAATGCAGCATATCGTGCAATTGTTTATTGTCGGTAGTGAGGAAATATTGTCTGAACTCACGGATGCTGAACAAAACAATGACGCCACGCAAATCAAACAGCTGGCTCACAAACTCAAAGGCTCTGCAGGCAGTTTAGGTTTGGTCGCTTTGCATCAAGTTTGTGCTGATATCGAAAGTTCAAACAACCCAAGGCAAACCTATCAAATATGCAAACCAAGGCTCGTTGAGTTGCTGCAACAATCTAAGCTAGCATTACAAGCTATTGTTAATTAGAGCATCCAAATAGCGGATAATGCGATCAGCGATTGCGCTGTGTAGTAGGTAAACATCACTACATGGCGCGAATAATCAGAACTTGCTCTGAATCGGTCAATGGCAAGCACTAAATCTGACATAATAAAAATGATTGCCCCAATGCCGGCCAGTACCGCTGTATGTACTGGTGAGCTTTGCCAAGCCTCTATTGCATTCCACGCCATAAACAAAATAGCACTCACATAACACGCGACATGCCAGCGTTCACTTTGCATATTGGGTAATAGCAACAAAAAAACAACTAAACCAATGGTGGATAAGATAATTGGCAGTATCACACCACTATAGTGTGGGATGATCAAAGAGAACGCATAGCCATAGCAAACTTGTACTGCAAAGAAGCACCATAGACCCGCACGAAAGCGATCTCGTGGCGACATCAATAATACATCGCCAATCACTGACAGAATGAGTCCGCAAGCAATGATTTGATTATAATATTGGCTATCGCTTGGGTTGGTGACGACCAAGAAGGTAAGCAAAACAACAGGGAGGGGTTTACTAAGATAAAATAACCAGCGAGGTCCGCGGCTGATCGTGTAAATATGCACTAAGCAAAGTGAAACAATAGCGAACCACATATTTTTCCTTTATTCACACCAAACATCTCTAACGATCCCCGTAACCTTAGCGTTTGTTCCAGACAAATGCTATATGGCATTGAAAAATATTATGCTTTTATTCGACTTATCATTGCCAATCTAGCTTAGATAACAATGTGATTGGTGTTTTATGCGATGAAATGCAAGTGACGCTGTCACTAGTGCAGCGAGGATATTCAGCGTAGACGATAGAAGTACGCAAGATTAGCGATACTTTAGTCAGTGATAACAAAAAGGCTTAGCGATTCGCTAAGCCTTGATTGAGCGTTACGCAGTACGACTACGTAAAGGCGATAGCCAGATTAAGCGATGGCATTTTGTAGAATCGCGCGGCTTTCATCTAAGCTGATCGCCTGCGTTTCACCTAGTGCACTCATACCATGTTTTTCTAGTTGGTCGATAACTTTATCCACGGCTTGAGACTGATCACCACCATGTTCTGTAAGTTGTGTCGAAACCCCAAGGCTATGGTAGAAAGCTTCAATTGCGTCAATGGTTCGCTCTGCGAGTTGATCTCCAGACTCTAAACGGAAGACTTCACGACCCATTTGATCAAGTTTGCTGCGCTTATTCGCGATTTGATTACGCAGCAGTGATGGTTGAACAATCGCCAGTGAGCGAGCATGATCAACATGCCATAATGCAGTCAGTTCATGACCAATCATATGCGTCGCCCAATCGTGGGGTACACCAGAACCAATTAGACCGTTTAGTGCTTGGTTTGCTGTCCACATCAGATTTTCTCGCCACTGATCACAGTCACGTTGTGGATATTGTTCACCTAAAGTCAGTAGGTTGCGTAGTAGCACTTCCGCATAACCATCTTGCACCATGTGACCATGGTTGTAGGTTAAGTATTGTTCACAAACGTGTACCCAAGCATCAACAAGACCGTTAATTAGCTGACGTTCAGGCAAAGACTTCATGACATCAGGGTCCATTACCGCGAACTTTGGTTGTACAAAAGGGGAAAGAAATGCGAGTTTGTCTTGCGTTTCCGCTTTAGTAATAACCGCGCCCGAATTTGATTCTGAACCTGTTGCAGGCAGGGTAAGAATAGCGCCCAGCGGTGTTGCTGCGGTCACTTGATGTTGTCCCGTTAAAATATCCCAACCATCACCGTCATATTGTGCTGCCGCTGCGATGTATTTACAGCCGTCAATAACCGAACCGCCGCCAACGGCTAGGATCATGTCTATCGCTTGATCTTTGACAAGCGTGACCGCTTTGTCGAGGGTTTCTTTGGTTGGATTTGGTTCAACGCCGGAGAATTCAACCCACTCAAAATCGTTTAATGCGCTCACCACTTGTTGGTATACGCCATTGTTCTTGATAGAGCCGCCGCCATAAACTACCAGTACTTTACTTGTCTTAGGGATCGCTGTTGTAATCGAAGCAATTTGACCTTGGCCAAACAAAATCGTAGTTGGGTTAGAATAAGTGAAATGCATAGACACGTGATTACCTCGCAGGGAATGGGTAGAGAATAGTTATTGATTTATTTATAACTAGTGGGGGCGATGTTGATAAATTGCAACTGACCAATTCGCAATATTTACTCAAAAACCGCTTAAACCTGCTGTGAAATAGATTTCTTTTTTGCACGCTAAATACGTCAAATGCTAGGTGTGACGTTGAATATCAAATGAGGAAAGAATCGTTTACAAATTTACTGTTTTTTACTGCTTAAATTTGAGTGATACTGAATGGCCCTATAGGAGACCTAGTCAATCTTCTCAAAACACCCTCAAATCATCGAGGGTGTTTTTTTACAAGATAAAAAGCCCTTACAACCAGTGCTTATCTAACGAGTTACAAAGTAAATCGATAGTTTTCAGGCACGACCACTACGCCGTTAGGTGATATTTTAAAACGACGAGCATCATCCACGCGGTTCAAGCCAATTTGAGTTCTTGGTGGAATTTTTACGTGTTTATCAATAATACAATTGACCAGTTGGCTACCTTCACCGACTTCAACGTCGTCAAACAAAATACTGTCAACAACCGTTGCACCATCAAGAATACGGACATTAGGGGATACAATAGAATTTTGTACCGAGCCCCCAGCGTTAATAACTCCGTTCGATATCATCGAGTTAATAAAAATACCTTCGTTTCCGGTACCTGATGAGACGGTGCGGGCTGGTGGGTATTGGCGTTCATAAGTACGAATCGGCCAATCCTTTTGATATAGGTTCATTGGCGGAATGGGCTCAAGAAGATCCATGTTCGCTTGGAAGAAAGAGTCTATCGTGCCGACATCACGCCAATAGCAATCCATAGCCACACGACCTAGAGGGTTGCAAAATTGGTAGGCATAAACTTGTTGGCTATCGATTAATTTAGGAATGATATCTTTGCCGAAATCATGTGATGAGTCAGCTTGGGATGCATCTTGCTCTAGTTGTTCACGAAGAACGTCCACATCAAACACATAAATGCCCATTGAAACGTCGGACATTTCTGGATTGTTAGGCCTGGTAGGCGGATCGCTAGGTTTTTCAACAAATTCAGTAATGACCGAATCAGATTGTGTTTTCACCACACCAAATTGACTTGCTTCTTCTTTCTTCACGGGCATACAGGCAATGGTGAGTTTGGCGCCATTTTTCTTATGCGCTTTAATCATGGCGGCATAATCCATGCGATAAATGTGATCGCCAGAGAGTACAACTATGTATTTAGCGTCACTTCGCTCTAGCAGCCATAAGTTGTGATAGATCGCATCGGCTGTGCCTTCATACCATTTGCCGCCCCCTCGCATTTGCGGAGGAACGACTGAAATAAATTCTCCCAGTTCAGGATTAAGCAGCGACCAACCATCCCGAAGGTGTTTTTGTAGCGAGTGGGATTTGTACTGAGTCAAGACGAGCACTCGTCGCAGTCCTGAGTGAAGACAGTTACTCAGTGTAAAATCGATGATGCGATATTTCCCGCCAAAGGGGACGGCTGGCTTAGCTCTATCATCGGTTAATGGGTTCAAACGCGAACCAACACCACCTGCGAGTATAATGGTTAATGAATCTTGCATGGTTTTTCTCCAGTTCCTAACTCGGCCTGCAAACAATCAAATTGATCACCTGAATCAGGTTAGTACAAGAAATAGGCCATGTCAGAAATCATTGGTTTTTAAAGGTTTTATTCTCTGCTAGCTATAGAAATGTCTCATTTGGGTGCAAGAAAACAATTTG
Source organism: Vibrio ichthyoenteri ATCC 700023 (assembly GCF_000222605.1). Taxonomy (GTDB): domain Bacteria; phylum Pseudomonadota; class Gammaproteobacteria; order Enterobacterales; family Vibrionaceae; genus Vibrio; species Vibrio ichthyoenteri. The sequence goes on from NZ_AFWF01000018.1 coordinate 41,547, forward strand.
TTGCACTAATAACGTGAAGGTTTTATTAAATGGTATGTCGTTCCATTTGTTTGTGATTTTTGCTATAAAAGATCTTAAAACAAATAAGCAGAGGGATACTAAATGAACAAATGGTTTTTGGGGTTGGCCTTGGCAGCGATAGCGTCGAGTGCGATTGCTGATGTAGACGTAACGATTCCGAAACAACGGGTTGTTTGTGAGTCTAAACAATCCATTGCCACGTTTATCAAACGTAAAGGCGTGGCGAATAAAGTAAAGTTACCTGCAGGGTGTAAAGCGCTGGATGTTAAGCGTCGCGCTGAAGTGATCAAACGTTACTCAAAACTTGGCTATCTTGAAGTAAAGTTGAATACAGGGAATCGGGTCTACGTCGATAAAGACGCGATTAGACGTGGTTAAAGAGGTTAAAAGTGCCTTGATTTACAGCGCATGAACTTAATCGATTAAAATAGGGCGCTAATGCTGTTAATACAAACAAAGCGCCCAACGAAAGTATCACTTTGAAAGTGAAAAGACGTTAAGCGACAACGCTAACGTTTTTGTCACGGCTTTTTAAGAACGCATAGCTAAATCCGGTCACTGCCGTACCCGCCGCAATGGCGACCAAATACATCAGCACAGGTGTCACTGCGTTCGGGATCAGAAGAACAAACAAGCCACCGTGCGGCGCCATTAACTTTGCACCAAACAGCATTGAAAGAGCACCAGTCAATGCACCGCCAGCCATACAGGCAGGAATGACGCGGATTGGATCTTTTGCCGCAAATGGAATCGCGCCTTCAGAGATAAAGCACAAGCCAAGCACAAAGGATGCTTTACCAGCCTCTCGTTCGCTCTGTTCAAACTTACTCTTAGCGAGGAATGTCGCTAATCCCATCCCCAGCGCTGGAACCATACCCGCCGCCATGATTGCCGCCATTGGAGCATAGGTTTGAGAGGCAAGTAGGCCAACACCAAAAGCGTAAGCCGCTTTATTGACCGGGCCACCTAAATCAAAACACATCATAGCGCCCAAAACGATGCCGAGCATCACTGCGCTGTCTGAGCCCATATTGTTTAGGAAGTCGGTAAGTGCAGTCATGATGCCAGCAACAGGACCACCTACGACGTAAATCATGACTAAACCCGTAAATAAGGTCGCCACGAATGGAATGATCAGAATCGGTTTAAGCGCTTGCATTGATTGAGGCAGTTGGAGCTTATCTGCAATAAACTTTGCAGCATAACCGGCGATAAAACCTGCTGCAATGCCCCCTAAGAAACCCGCACCGGTTGAACTTGCCAGCATACCGCCGACCAAACCAGGTGCGAGACCAGGACGGTCAGCGATAGAGAAGGCGATAAAGCCGGCTAATACAGGGATCATTAAAGCGAATGCTGAACCGCCACCGATGGTCATCAGTGCCGCCGCTAACGTACCTTCTTGTTCAAAGGCTTTAATACCAAATACAAACGAAAGGGCGATGATCAAACCACCGGCAACCACAACGGGTAGCATATGTGAAACACCGGTCATAAGGTGTTTGTAAACGCCTTTTTTCTCATCTGAGCCAGACGCATTAACAGCGGTACTCGCATAAAACGGTGCAGCCTTAGCAAAAGCGATTGTGATTTCTTGTTCGGTTTTCTTTAGTGCCAGACCGGTGCTGGTTTTGTACAGCTGCTTGCCATTGAATCGCTCTAGTGGCACTTCGATGTCTGCTGCAATGATGACTAAGTCAGCGTCGGCAATCTCTTGCTCGGTTAGTTGGTTTTTTGCGCCCACCGAACCACGGGTTTCAACTTTGATTTGGTGGCCCATCGCTTGGGCTTGTTTTTCCAACGCTTCAGCGGCCATAAAAGTATGTGCCACTCCGGTTGGACAGGCCGTAATTGCGACGATTCGTTTCGCGTCGTTGACTGGCAAATTAGTTTGTGAGGCTGTTTCAAGCAAAACCGCGTTTTGTGGTGCGTCTTTTAATACCTGTTCAGCGTTATTAATCACTTGATCAACCGAAACACGATACACTTTTTTCCCGATAAAGCGTTGGTCGTCAACATCGCGACTTGCCGCAATAATGACAACATCGCTTGCATCGATGGCTGATTGATCGACTGGTGTATAGGGGATCACATTGGATTGGCATTCAATGTGGACCGTAAGATTTAACGCTTGGCTTGCTTTTTCCAAAAGCCCCGCAGCGATAATGCTGTTCGCAACTCCGCTTGGGCAAGCGGTGATAATAGTTAGATTCATAACATCGACCTTTTGTTATTCGAATTCAGACGAAATTGGATTGATTTGTACTTGTTGTTGTAATGTGATTACTTCTGCAATATCTGGCACACCCACGCCAACTTGCGATACAGCAAGAGCGGAAAGGGCGGTGGCAAACGAGAGTAATTGTGTTTTGTCCATGTGCTGCATATGGCCCCAACAAAGTCCGGCGACGAGCGTATCTCCGGCACCAACGGTGCTAACCACGGTCATTTTTGGTGGTTTTGATGCCAGCCATTCACCTTGGTTCAACCACATGACGCCCTTAGCACCAAGCGATACCACAATGTTCTCAATTCCTTTGTTTGCAAGTTGCTCGGCGATTTTGGTCACGTCATTGTGAGTCTCTATAGCTTGACCCGAGAACTCAGCCAGTTCTTCATCATTGGGTTTAATAAGCCAAGGCGCGGCTTCAATACCCGCGCTAAGTGCGGCGCGACTGGAATCAAAAAGCACTTTTTTCCCTTTTTGGCGTAACTTATGCACCCAATCAGCGCACATCTGGGCGTTAACGCCATTTGGCAGACTGCCTGCCAGCACGAAAAAGTCGTGGTCGAGACACAGTTCATCAAGCGTTTGTTCAAATTGAGCGATAGCTTGCTGGCTCACTGTGACACCTGGGAAGTTGATGTCGCTAACTGCGCCATTATTTTCGACTAACTTTACGTTGATCCTCGTTGATCCCTCGACGCGGATAAAACGATCTGTTGCCCCCATGTCTTCGAATAACTGGCAGAAAAGCGTTTGGTTATCTTGGCCAAGAAATCCTGTCACCGTCACCTGTGCGCCCAAGTCGCACAAAACACGGGCAACGTTCACGCCTTTGCCCGCTGCGTGAAAATCACTGCGTTCCACAAGATTGACGCCGCCCGAAACGAGGGTTTGCAAACTACCCGTTAGATCCAATGCCGGGTTTAAAGTGATGGTGACAACTTTCTTGCTTGGTTTTGTCGTCGTTTGGCTTGCAGTGGTTAGATTTGTCATAATTTACGCCTCACCCAGACCTGATTCGATCGCTTGACCTATGGCAGCTAAAGCTTCAGCTGCATCGTCGCCTTGAGCCACAAACTCAAGTTGATGGCCATGTTTAACGCCAAGAGCGATGACTTTCATTAAGCTTTTAGCGTTAACAAAAGCACTCTCTGAATCGATGTTACGTACTGTAATGGCCGCTTCGAATTTCTTCGCACTCGCGACTAACATTGCCCCTGGGCGCGCATGCAAGCCATGAGCATTGCGAATCTTGAAAATGGCACTGTTATCGTTTGCTGCTGGTGGTTGCGCAATATCGGTAGTTGCGCTGAACATCGCAATTAATTCTTGCGCTGATTTTCCATTTAAGCTGCCAATCGTGCCGTTGGCGACCAAATCAGAGATGATCTTTAGTTGAGCTTGATGCGCGCCATTGCAGGCCGAAAAGGTCACCAAGGAAGCCACCGGCTTGTCTTCGAATTGGCATTGGTTTGCGGTGGAAACGAATGCCATACCTGTTTGATTGGTGCCTTTGTGTGAACCTAGCAGCCACACTCCATCACCTAGATACGTTGGGGATTTCGCCACAACGTCCGCGACAAATTCATTGCTAACACTACCACTATTTTTTAGCAGCCCTGCTGAGACTGCCGCCATTTGAATCATGTCACTGGCAGGAAAACCGAGTTGAATGTGGCTCGCATCGAAATCGATGTTGAATTGGGTTTCACCATTGAGTAGTGCGATGATTTCTTCTGCACTCTGTGCATTCTTTAATGCTTGTTCAACACCATCTTCGCCGAGTACTTTGGTTAACTGTTTTAAAATACCTAAGTGTTCGTCGCTTTTAGCTGCGATCCCAATAGCTAAGTAGACGAGGTTACCGTTACCCCAATCGATACCGTTCGGGAAGTGGGCAATCGCGACGCCGGTTTGCTTAACGAGATGACGGGTATCGGTTGTGCCATGAGGAATTGCAATACCATTACCAAGGTAGGTTGCATTTTGCGCTTCACGATTGGCCATGCCGTGATGATAACCTTGCTCGACAAACCCTTTATCGGTGAGTTGTTGAGCCAGAAAAGTGATGGCAGCGTGCTTATCCGCATACACTTGATTAAGTGATACGTCTTGAGTAGAAAGCTTTAGCATGTAGGCCTCATATGTATTCGGTAATTTACAGCTGAATCGTTTCAGCAGTTTGGTAAAAAAATTCAGCAAACTCATGGTTGATGCCGTCATAACTGAGAAGTAGACGACAATTTGATTGTTTGCTTAATCCTTTCAGCTTTAATGCTGAATCCATTCAGCGTATAATGCAAATATTGTTGAGATCATTGTTAACAAACTTTGATCTAATCCACAGAATGTAGATCTGAATATGACACTGGATGAAATAGCCAAATTAGCCGGCGTATCCAAAACGACGGCGAGTTATGTGATCAACGGTAAAGCAAAGACTTATCGAATCAGCGAAAAAACACAGCTCAAAGTGATGGCGGTAGTTGAACAACATAACTACCGACCAGATGTAGCCGCAAGTTCGCTCAGAGTGGGCAGTAGTCGTTCATTTGGTTTGGTGATTCCGGATCTTGAAAACACCAGCTATGCCAAACTTGCGAAACTGTTAGAGCAAAACTCACGTAAGGCTGGCTATCAAATACTGATTGCTTGTTCCGATGATGACCCGCAAACAGAGAAAAGCGTAGTTGAAGCATTGGTTAGCCGCAAAGTGGATGCCTTGTTTGTTGCCAGTGCAATTCCGAGTGCCAGTGAGTTTTATTTGGCATTGCAAAGCAAAGGGACACCGGTTGTGGCGATAGACCGCCCATTAGATGATGAACACTTCTGCTGCGTGATTAGTGAAGATTTTGGTGCCGCGCACGAGCTTGCGCTCTCCATTATTGGTGACGGCGTCACTAAAATTGGCGTTATAGGTGCACTGCCAGATCTCAATATTTCGCGTGAGCGTGAACTAGGTATCCGTTCAGTGGCAAAAGAGCAGGGTATTGAAGTACAAATTGGCTATGGTGAGCACTTTAATCGCGAACAAGCACAGGCTATTTTTCAGCAATGGATCAATGAGGGACAAGTACCACAAGCGCTCATTACTACTTCCTATACGTTACTCGAAGGAGTGTTAGATGTGTTGCTTGAGCACCCGGAGTTGATTGGTCAAATTAAACTCGCTACGTTTGGTGATAATCGTTTATTGGATTTTTTGCCTTTTAAGGTCAATTCGCTACCACAACAATTTGAAGTCATCGCAGATAGTGCATTGGCGTTGGCGTTAAATGCGGCGGCTAAGCGCTATGAAGCGGGCGTAGAATTAGTGCCAAGACAGATAAAAATCAGAAGTTAACAGCCGACGCTCGATTCGAGATGATTTAGTGCGTCGAGCTTTGCTCTGAATTAAGGCTACCCATATTTGTGGTAAAACCTGAGATAAAAAAACGCCCCTTTTAATCGGGGCGTTTTTGTACTTTGCTGACGCAAATATCGAGCGGTCTAGCATCAATGCTTGAACATCTGAACTTGGCGATTAAGACGCATAGTAATCGCTTCAAGATCTTCAGCAATGGTACGAGAGCTGTCTGCTTCCTGCGATAGATGGTTTGAAACATCGTTCGCCTGTTGAATGTTTTTACTGATCTCTTCAGTCACGGTACGCTGTTCAGATGCGGCATTAGAAATTTGCATTGCCATGTCTGATATTTCTTGGATAGAAATGGTAATTTTCTCAAGTGCATCTGTTGCATCATTTGCATCTTCGACACTTGAAGATGCCAACGCTTGACTACGATTCATCGATTCAACCGCTTCATGACTGTTTCTCTGCAAGCTTTCAATCATTTCACGGATCTCAACCGTCGAACTGTGGGTGCGTTGGGATAAAACTCGCACTTCATCTGCCACTACGGCAAACCCTCTTCCTTGCTCTCCTGCGCGGGCCGCTTCAATGGCTGCGTTTAATGCCAGTAAGTTAGTCTGCTCGGCAATATCGCTGATCGTCGAAAGAATGGCGTTAATCTCTTTGGAATTTCGCTCTAGTTCACCAATGGTTTCTGATGCATGTTGAAGCTGAGAGGCCAAATTGGTGATTGATTCCTGATTGCGCTTAATGACAAGTTTGCCTTGGTCACAATGTTCCGTCGAACCAAAGGCAGAATCAGCGGTAAGACGCGCATTTCCAGCGACTTCTTCCGCGGCGGCTGACATTTCATGTACCGCTGTGGCGATTTGAGAAACTTCGTTAAGCTGTACCGATAGGCCATCACTGATTTTTGTTGCCACGCGAGTGCTAAGCTTAGATTGGTCATCGATACTGTTGGATGATTGAGATATATCGGTAACGACTTCCTGTAATTTGGCGATGAAAGCGTTGACGTGACCAGCCAGTAAGCCGATTTCGTCTTGAGTCTCCACCTTGATACGTTTGGTTAAGTCGCCGTTGCCTTGTGATAAATCTTGCATTGATTCGCTCAACGAATTGAGTGGTGCCAGTGCTTTTTTAACTATCAATAAAGAAATCAAGGCAATAACCAGCACTTGAATCAATCCCATTACTAGCGATTGGCGAACCAATGATTGGTGTGATTGAAAAGCATGCTCTTTATCGACCACAATCGTGTAATACCAATCAGTGTTGGGTACTTTGCGTGATGCAACTAAAGAGTCCACATCTGATATAGAAAGAGCTTGCAGTTCATCTGACGTTGATAGTGCAATTATTTTGCTCATCGTTAGATCAGGAGAAATGCGGTTAAGGTCTTTCAGCGTTAAGTCACTATTTGCATGGGCAACGATATGACCTTGGCTATTGACCAAAAAGCCAAATACACCTTGTTGATCAGATTCAACGATATCACTGACAAGGGCATTGATTTCAACATCCGCGCCCAATACGCCTTTAATTCCGGCGGTGTTGAACGGCTTGGCAATCGAGACAACTAATTTTTGGGTACCGATATCGACATAAGGTTCCGTTATTTGCATTTGACCTGCCGCGATGGCGTCTTTATACCAAGGGCGTGTTCTAGGATCGAATCCTGTGGCATCAATCAGTGGAACGCCTTGAAGAAACTGCCCGGTGTCTAAACCGGCATAAACAATTTGAAAATCGCCAGCTTTGGTGAGGTAAGACAAATAGGATTCAACATCGCCATTTTCTTTAAACCCCCCAGCCGCCGCATTTACAACAGTGATTTTAGCGGCTAGCCAATTGTTCATACTGGAGACATTTTCTTCCAATAGCGTCATGCCGTATTGGGTCGTAGATCGTTGGGTCTCGTCGAGAATTTGACGGCCGGTTAAATACGTTTGCGCTGCGGTCATTATGAGTACAGCTGAAACAAACGCGATAGTAAGTTTTGTTTTTATCGATAATGCTGACATATACAACCTTTTCCCTATATCAACTTTGAGCGCGCGGAGAATATCAGACAGCGTTCTAAATAAAATTGTAATTTCGACGGAAGTTTGAGTTGCGTCTAAATAATCGAGAGGATTTATCTAAACGACAGAAATAATTAATGAATCATTAACAACTATAACGATTTACATCGAAACAAAAGATGGCGTATATAAAATAGAAAGTAGAAAAGTCCGCAGAAGTAAGCAATATAGCAAATTGACAGAATAATGACGCAGGTAAGACGTGACAGTCAAAAAAGCCCGCCAATGATGGCGGGCTCAAAATTAGGCGCTTAAATGAAATTTAAAACTGGAAACGCACTGACATCGCAATTTGTGGGCCATAAATGCCTGAGTTGCGAGTTTCTGCTGAGAGTGACAGTTGATCTGTCGAGTGGAAGCGGATACCAGCGTGGAACACTGAACGTTCATCGAGAACACCGACGCGCGTTGTCGCTTCGATTTGTGCCGCAAGCCAAACGCGTAGACCAATATTAAATTCAGGTACGGTATTGCGCTCTTTATTCTGATCATCAGGATAAGTGATGGTGTGAACCAGCGCTTGGCCAAACACGTCGGCAAACTGGTTAATTGGGCCGTTAAAGCCAAAACCAGCGGCTAAATCAGCGTCGCCATCGAACTGGCTATCTGCTCGAGCGACAAAATGGACACTCTCTAGCACTTGGGTACTGAACTCAACACCGGAAAATTTTGGGTTAACTGCGGTACGAAATTCTAGATAATTGTAATTAAAATTATTGGCAAACGCAGGTTGCGCAAGCGTTAGACTTGCTAATAAGCCTAAAAGCCATTTTTTTCTCAAAGCTTTTCTCCAACTGACAGCAGTAATGCTGAAAAGGCCCACAAAGTGCGGGCCTGATGTTGGGGTATTTTACCTATAAATACTTTAGATTTACAGCACTTGAATGCGATCAACTTCGATCTCAGGAGTATTTCCCCCTTCAAATTCGCCGTATAGGCGTACACGGGTTGAAGCGTCAATTGGGGCTGCTAAGCGAATGTCGTCATCAAGTTCAACTTGTACCTCGTTGCTGCCATCATTAAAGATAAAGGTGTCAGCACTTAGCTGGCGAACCAACTTACCTTCAACGACAACATGTTGCTCGGTGAACATATTGCTTTCGGCAATCAGTTGAGTCATGTTGGTTAATTGCACCGGGCCGTTGAATTGAACGCCGCCTTGGTGTTGACCATGACCATCATTCGCTAAGACGATTGAAGGAAGGATAATCAGAGAAGCAGCTATAGCAATAATTGTTTTTTTCATTTTTAGTTCCTTTTGTCACTACTTTTTGGCGATGTGCCTTGATTTGATGATGCTATTTAACAACACCTTAGGTGAATCAATGCTGAGTTAGGCATTCATTTTCAATTCATGTTTTTGTTAGAAATAGCCGCTTAAACTGGTTATCATCGCGCAATCTAAATTCACAGGTAGTAGTCCGTTATGTATTCAGCATTTCAAGCTCTAATGGTACAAGGAACCACGTCTGACGCAGGGAAGAGTGTTTTAGTGGCAGGTTTATGTCGTGTTCTTGCAAGACGTGGTATTCATGTTGCGCCTTTCAAGCCACAAAATATGGCACTCAATAGTGCGGTTACCGAAGATGGTGGCGAAATTGGGCGTGCGCAAGCTGTGCAAGCGGCGGCGTGTAACGTTAAACCAACGGTACATATGAACCCAGTGTTGCTAAAGCCCAATTCTGATACTGGGGCTCAAGTGATTTTGCAAGGTCGTGCGCTGACGAATATGGAAGCCACCGGTTATCATGATTACAAACGCGTTGCGATGAATACGGTAATGGATTCATTCAACAAGCTACAAGCCGAATTTGATTCGGTAATGATTGAAGGCGCGGGTAGTCCAGCAGAGATTAACCTGCGAGAAAATGATATCGCCAATATGGGCTTTGCAGAACAAGCCGATGTACCAGTAATTATTGTGGCTGATATCGACCGCGGCGGCGTCTTTGCTCATCTATATGGCACACTTGCGTTGTTGTCTAAATCTGAACAAGCCAGAGTTAAAGGCTTTGTCATCAATCGTTTTCGTGGTGATATTAAACTGCTTGAGTCAGGATTGGATTGGCTGGAAGAAAAAACCGGTAAGCCGGTGATTGGCGTGCTGCCATATTTACATGGATTTGATCTTGAAGCGGAAGACGCGATCAATAATGATCAAGGTGACAAAACGTCGGCAAAACTGATTGTTAAAGTCCCCGTTTTGACTCGCATCAGCAATCACACGGATTTTGATATTCTCCGTCAAAACCCTGATATCGACTTACAATTTATCGGTAAAGGTCAATCACTGCGTGGCGCTGATGTGATCGTCTTACCGGGTTCTAAATCCGTTAGAGCCGATCTTGCTTATCTCCGTAGCCAAAACTGGGGTAACGAAATCGCTCGTCATTTGCGTTTTGGTGGCAAGGTGATGGGCATTTGTGGTGGTTACCAAATGCTTGGTCAAAGAATTGATGATCCATTAGGCATTGAAGGCGAACCGGGTTCAAGTGAAGGGCTCGGTTATCTCGATATCACGACGGTTTTGACTGAAGACAAATCACTAGTTAATGTCAGCGGTGAGCTAACCTTAAACGGTAAAGTTGCTCAGGTAAAAGGCTATGAAATCCATGCTGGTCGCAGTGAGGTGCACGAATTACAGCCGTTCTCACTCAGTAATGGCGCTCAAGATGGTGCGCTTAGTGATTCAAACCAAGTGCTCGGAACTTATTTGCATGGCGTTTTTGATCATTCAGAAGCCTTAACCTTATTGTGTGAATGGATGGGGCTTGAAAATGTCGCTATCGTTGATCACCACGCAAACCAAGAGCGAGCAATAAACCGAATCGCTGATGCCATTGAAAAATATCTGAAATTGGATTTGTTATGGCCAGAATTAGAACACTATGAAACTTCGAATTAAATGTTTTACGCTGTTTGCGGCACTTATCTTAAGTGGCCCTTTATATGCAGGGGCAACAGATAAAATTCGTGTTTACGCGGCATCATCGATGACCAATGCGCTTGATGCGTTGGTCAAACAATACAAGCAAAGCCACGACGTAACGATTGTTCCTATTTATGGCGGGTCTTCTTCACTTGCAAGACAGATCGAGCAGGGTGCCCCGGCGGATATATATATTTCTGCTAATAGTCTCTGGGTGGAAAGATTAGTGGCCAGCGGCATTGCGAAATCTCAGGATGTCTCTCTCTTTGCTCGTAATCAGTTAGTGGTGATAGCACCAATTGACCGTGCGGTTGAGCTCGATGGGACCAATGTTTTGTCATGGCAGACGGCATTAAATGGGCAACGTTTAGCAATTGGCCAACCCAATGCGGTGCCTGCAGGTATTTATGCCAAGCAAGCGCTTGAGGAGCTTGGAATATGGAGCACCGTGAGTCAATCACTTGCCCCGACCAACAATGTCAGAACGGCATTGACCTTAGTAGAGCGCGGCGAGACGCCATTGGGTATTGTTTATCAAACAGATGCACAAGCTTCTGATAAAACGAAAGTTATTTATCGTTTTGCCGCAAATACTCATCAAGAGATTCGCTATCCAATGGTGACATTGTCACATAATGATGTCGTCAATGCGTTTTCCAACTATTTAAAAACCGAAGACGCGCAACAGACGCTGCGCCGCTTTGGTTTTGAATAGGAGCGGTCAGTTTGCTGTCTGAATATGAATATCAAGCGGTGTTGTTGAGCCTAAAAGTATCACTGTATGCCATTGTTTGGTTGATACCGCTTGGTATTGCTATCGCATGGTTGTTAGCACGTAAGCAGTTTGTTGGTAAGAGCCTTGTTGATAGCATCGTTCACTTGCCCTTGGTGTTGCCGCCAGTCGTGGTCGGTTATTTATTATTGATACTGATGGGACGACAAGGCATCGTTGGCAGTTGGCTATATCAAACGTTTGGCATCTCTTTTGCGTTTAACTGGAAAGGGGCTGCGTTAGCCTGTGTGGTGGTCGCACTGCCTTTAATGGTGCGTTCAATACGGCTCAGTTTAGAAAATGTGGATACCAAGCTTGAACAGGCCGCTTCAACATTGGGTGCGTCGCCGCTAAAGATTTTTGTTACGATTACCTTGCCTCTTACCATTCCGGGCATCATTACCGGTGTGATGCTCTCTTTTGCTCGCAGTCTTGGGGAGTTTGGGGCCACCATCAGCTTTGTATCGAATATTCCCGGAGAAACTCAAACAATCCCGCTTGCGATGTACACTTTTATCGAAACCCCTGGGGCAGAAAATGAAGCAATGCGCTTATGTGTTATTTCGATTGTCATCGCGCTTGCCTCTTTGCTCGCCTCTGAATGGCTTACTCGTCGCTGTAGTAAGCGATTAGGAGCGAAACAATGAGTAAATTAGCAATCGCGTTTGAACAAACGCTTGGCAATACTCACTTCGATATTAATGTTGAACTGCCGGCGAAAGGGATCACCGCTATTTTTGGTCGCTCTGGCGCTGGTAAAACCTCGCTGATCAACGTAGTTGCCGGTTTAACTAAGCCAACGGCTGGCACTATTGAGATAAACGGGCGCGTTCTTTATGACTCCAACCGTTCAATTAATCTCCCAACACGAGCTCGACGTGTTGGCTATGTTTTTCAAGAATCACGGCTCTTTCCTCATTATCGTGTGAAAGGCAATCTGTTGTATGGCGTTAAGCAAAGCGACCCTGTTTACTTTGAGCAAGTGGTCAAATTATTAGAACTTGAACCTCTATTGACCCGTTTTCCAATAGAGCTCTCTGGTGGCGAGAAGCAACGAGTCGCGATAGGCCGGGCGCTACTCTCTAAGCCTGACATTCTTCTGATGGATGAACCGCTTGCTTCATTAGATCTACCACGTAAACGCGAAGTTCTGCCTTTTTTAGAGCACTTGGCTGATAACGTTAAGGTACCGATTCTTTATGTCACCCATAGCTTGAATGAAATTTTACGTTTAGCAGACCATATTGTGGTGATTGAAGACGGTCGAGTCGTCAATTCTGGCTCAATAGAGAGTGTATGGTCCTCAAATGCGATGCGACCATGGCAATCTTTTACCGAGCAAAGTTCTTTGTTTGAGGCTCAACTCGTTGAACAGATTGATGATTACGCGCTGTCAGGGTTAGAGCTGGCAGAGGGGGTGATGCTGTGGGTGCAAAAAGTGGAAGCGAAAATCAACAGCAGAGTGCGATTACAAGTGCGCGCCAATGACGTTTCAATTAATTTGCAAAAGCCTGAGCGCAGTTCGATTCGAAACGTTCTTCACGCTCAAATTGTCGCAATAGAAACCCACAGTCATGGTAGTGCAAGACAGAGTGTTTCTGTGAAACTTGAATTGGCGAAAAACTGCTTCATGTGGGCGACGATCACCGCTTGGGCACGAGACGAGTTGGAATTGGTGGTTGGAATGAACGTCTATGCACAGATCAAAGGGGTTAGTGTGACTCAGCGTGATATTGCGTTGTCCCATTAAGCTCGGATGCTCAGC
>NZ_AFWF01000017.1 GCF_000222605.1 Vibrio ichthyoenteri ATCC 700023
TATATAAGTCAGAAATACTGATTTTTTCTTTCCCAAGCTGAGCCTAATTGTATGGATGTTTAATCTTGGGTGACGATGAACAGATAATTGTTTACTTTTGAATTCTCTAATGCCAATACTAAACTTAGTCTTAAAAGCTCTTACGGCAGTGTTGTAATTTTTAAAGCCGGCTTTGTATATTAAATTATTAACCGGCGTTTTTGGATACGACAACAACAAGCTTTTTAAAACTTCCACACGATAGTTATTTACCAATTCGACGAAACTTGTGTTGTTGTTATAGAGTATATACTGAACTTTTCTTCTAGACATATAAGCTTTTTCGCACAGAGTATTAAGATTAAAATCTTCGTTGGATGCGTTGGACTCAATTATTCCTATGAGTTTGGAAAACGTGCAGTTTAAGTTGTTCTTATAATTATCGACGCCAATAATATTTGCAATGGCCATGAGTTCATAGAATGGACTCGGAGAGGTTGATAATGCTTCGAGTAATATTCGCACTAATCTTTCGTGTATATGTGTCTCTAGAAGATCATGGAATTTAGGCATTCCAATGTTAACATAAAATGATTTTTCGATGAAAATAAATTGAGTATTTTCGTTTATTTCAGCAGTAAAAGAGTCTTTTATCAGAATCAATTGTTTGTCATTACTGAGAGTTTTTTTAGCGCCGTCTTCGAATGTGATACATTTTTCGCTGTTAGAAATAAGTATGATGAATTCATCGGAATGTATCGGGTTGGAATTGTCGAAGTGAAACTCGCCTCGAGCTCCATCAATATATGTCACTAGTTGGTGGTTTATTAACCTAAAACTCTCGGTCTTTATCGTTGTTTTTTGGTTGAACAAGCTGTTAACGTTTTTATTTTTATTGTATGTCATTAGGGGATGCATTCCATTTATATCTAATACTAATCCGGCCTTAGCGTCGCTAATGTTGTCAATGAATTTTTATTTTTATTTTTAACTAATAGTGCCATTTAATCTGCGGATTAATAATAACATTATCAAGTTAATTTATCTGCATTGTGCAAAATGGTTTATTTATTGCGCAATTTGATAAGTTTTATTTTTTATGGCGCCCTGTCAGATAGCATTGCGCAAAATGGGGGGGTTATTGCACAATTTGATAAGTGCGATTTTGGATGAGCGATTAATATGAATGGACGAAATGAAAAGTTACCAAAAAAATTAGGTAAAAGTGTTTCGCTAAGGTATCCCGCCTTCTACGGCCAATATAAAAGAGAAAGAAAAATGAAGTTTATTGATACATCAAATACACCTGCTTTGAAAATGTTGAAAAAACAGCGTGGTATGACACTGTTAGAAGTGATTATCGTTCTAGGCATCATGGGTGTCATCGCAGCTGGTGTCGTCGTACTCGCTCAACGTGCAATCGACAACCAGAACGTAAGTAAACTGTCGCAAGCACTAAACGTAATTCAAACATCCATGGTTCAAACATACCGAAGCCAAAAATCTTATCCGCCAATTGCAACGGTGGCTGATTCGGCTAAATTGACTAAAGCGCTAATTTCTATGGGTAAAATCTCGACAACTGACATAGTGAATCCATTTACCGGCGCCCAACTAGAAGTTTACACTACTGCTGACAACAAGGCCGCAAACCGTGGTTTTGCGATAAAAGCTGGTAACCTATCTCAAAACCAATGTCGCGCAATTATATCAAGTAGTAATGAACTATTCGCATTCATTCAAGTAGAAACTGTCGGTGGCACGTTAGCTGCTGATATGTATGTGGACCCGCAAGCAAATGAACCAACAGGTGTAATTAAGTCTACTAAAGGCGGTGTAAATCAGTTTGATATTTCAAATCTAGATCAGTTGACAGCTCTATGTGGTGGTGATGCTGGTGCAACAACGTATTACGACTTGTTCGTGGGTAACAGATAATCTTTAAAATTATACACCAGGGCTAATTATGAAAGCTAGACAGCGTGGAGCTACGTTGCTTGAAGCAATATTGGCTGTGGCTGTTATAGGGTGGGTGCTTGCATATTCAGGCGCCCAACTTATAAGAACTGCAAAAGAGAAACAATTAGAGAAAGCGGCAGGGAAAGTAGTTGAGCTACAATATGTAATTAAACAGTATATGACGGATGTGTAT
>NZ_AFWF01000016.1 GCF_000222605.1 Vibrio ichthyoenteri ATCC 700023
TAACTCATTAAAATAACTAATTTTATCGCCAATTATTTGGCTATTACATTCTGAGTTACAAACCAGGCAGGCCGTAAACATCAAAAGACAAAACGATAAAAGCCCATAAAATCATAACATTATCTGCCACCAAGCCAATCATCCCCCATCCGGGTAATCGCCAAAATAAAGTCACCGCAACACTTTGATTAATAAGTGATCTTTATTTGTTCATACCTTGTCATTTAACCAAATTTAGCATTCAAAACTTATCGTTATAATCGCGCAGATTTCATAAATATCCACAACTAATCACTAACACCGCTTAATGAGGGTTTGTAAGCATGTTTAACAGTATTCGCACGCGGATTGCCGTCAGCGCCGGGGTAGCAATGGCCTTCACCTTGTTGATTGCAATGGGAATGACAACCAATGCTTTTACCGAAGTGAACCAGCAGATTTCTGACAAAGTCGCTGACCAACTAACAGAGGCGACCACCGCCAATCTACGCTCAGCCGCATCAGAACAAAGCAAAACGATCGCCAGTGAGTTATTTCCGGTCACTCGCAGTTTAAGCCAGCTTCGTTCGATTATGGAACAAAGTGCTCAAGAGCATGCCGGTGCAGATAGTTTAGTTAACCATTTTATTGCATCACTGAAAGCGCAAGATAGAGCCGTATTTGCCGGCTACATGGTGTTTGAAGAAAAAACCTGGCCAATGGCAAGTGAAGCGAAAGCTGCTGCCGCTTTCAATGAACAAGGTTACTTAGCGCCATTTTTCTCACCTAACACTCACGGTGGATTTGATGCGTTGGGCATGGCCAGTTTTACTAACAGCGAATTAAATCCAAATGGTGAGCGCAAAGATGAGTGGCACTTAGCACCTTATCAAACGGGTCAGACGTTCGTGATGGAACCTTACATGTACCCTGTGCGTGGTAAACAAGAATTGATTACCACCATAAGCCAACCCATCAAACAAAATGGAAAAATCATTGGCTCTCTTGGTTTTGATTTAGCGCTCACCCAACTGCAAACTCAAAGTGAAGCCATGGCGCGAGACCTGTTTGAAGGCAACGGCAATATCATCATAGCCTCATGGAAAGGGGCGACTCTTGCCAACTCAGGACAACCGACAACCGTAGGTAAGAAAGTGCCAATGCCCTTGTATAACCAATGGCACAACATTCAAAACCTTGCCAGCCAATCAAACATCGGCATGATGACGCAAAACGGCCAAGAATACGCCATCACATCAGTCAACACCTCCGGCGCGGCTTGGATTGTGATTGTGTCGGTGCCAACTCACGTACTGCAACAAAACATCACCAGCTTTATCGATTGGAATAGCGAGATGAACAGCCACGCTATCGAGCAGGGCGTTACCGCAGGGATTATCGCGATGGTGCTTGGGGTTGCAGCGATGGCGATGATCGCCAGCTCTCTTGGTAAAGTACTGGGTAACCTTGTTGAGCGTTTTAAAGATGTGGCGCAAGGCGATGGCGATTTAACTTATCGCTTGGAAGTAAAAGGCAAAGACGAAACGGCTCAACTTGCTCAGTGGTTCAACGCCTTTTTAAGCCGCATGCAAGAAATGTTGCAATCAGCTAAAGAAACCGCAGTTCACGTGGATGAACGCGCAAATGAAGGCCAAGCCAGTGCCGAAATGTCGAAGAACCAATTGAACGCGCAGCTTAATGAGGTCAACTCTTTAGCCACCGCGATTAATCAGATGACAGCAGCAGCGCAAGAGGTGGCCAGCTCAGCTGTACAAGCTGCGACAGCGGCAAGCCAAGTACAAGCCAATAGTGTTGATGGAATGGCACGTATGGATAATGCAGCCAATTCTGTACAAGCATTAGCATTGCAAGTTAATCACGCACAAGAGCAAACCTTGAGCTTGGCGCAATCAAGTGCCAGCATCCAAAGCATCTTGTCCGAGATCGGCGGGATTGCAGAGCAAACTAATTTGCTTGCGCTCAATGCAGCGATTGAAGCGGCACGAGCAGGCTCTGCTGGCCGAGGGTTTGCAGTGGTGGCGGATGAAGTTCGTAATTTGGCCAATCGCACGCAAAGCTCTACCGAAGAGATTCGTACCATGCTGGCCCGCCTAGAACAAGATACGCAATCAATCGTTAGCTTAATGGAACAGAGTCAACAGCAAGCTTCAGCCACCAAGGGCGAAACACAAGCCGCTCAAGTCGCCTTGGTCGAAATAAACCAAGCAATTGATGTCATTAACGATACGAACAATCAAATTGCCTCTGCAGCAGAAGAACAAAGCTTGGTTGCAGAAGAGATCAACCGTAACGTGGTGATCATCAATGATACGGCCATTGAGGTAATGGACAGCATGACCTCTTCTGTCAATATCAGCCACCAACTATCTGATAGCGCGTCTGATCTTCACCATGAGTTAAATAAGTTCAAAATCTAGCGATAAAAATCAACAACAGCGCCTTTAGGGCGCTGTTTTTATTTCAATCCAACAAGCAACAAAGGAAAGCCGCCCATGTTGCAAGATTTATGGCTAAGGCTGAGTATCACACACCTCAACCCCATCTGGGATAGTGAACCAAGACTGTTTTTGTTTTACCCATAGGTGCAGCGTAGGTGAAAATATCGATTGATCGGTAAGGTTTACCGGCTTGAGCTTGAGTTTAATGAGTTCTGCTGCTTGAGGATTAAAGTGATAAATACGATTGCCACAACCTGTACAGAATTTAGCGCTATTCACATTGCCACTCTCTGCTGGACGACTCCATTCGCCCATCTCACCGTAAAAATCAATATCTTCCGCTCTAACCAATGCCGTCACACTGAAAGGGGCTGTTGCCAGCTTTTGGCACTCAGTACAGTGGCATGCGGCAACCATTTGCGGTGCAGCTTTTAATCGATAAGAGACTTGGCCACATTGGCATTGTGCTGAAATTGGGTAGGTCATCCTTGATTCCTTTTATCATGATTGAATATTTAGCTAACTCGATCTGATTCTTCAATTTAGTCCAACAACTCTTCCATGTACATCCAGTCTTCACCAACGACACCACCACCCAGTGAAGCCAACACAAATCTTTAAACAAACTAAAGAACGTAAGTGATAGCAAAACATAAGTTGCTGTGCTTTGTCTAGTTGCCTCTATCTGAGCCTCCCCTAGACCCCCTTCAGCAGTCCCTCTGAATAATCACAATTTGTTTTTACCCACCAAGAGCAAAAAGCGCATTAAAGAGGCTTGAGCATCGCCATTCAATAAACGACAAGCACTTACCAAGTCATTTGCCGTAACTTGCTGAACGCCTTTTATATCAAGCGCGACATCAAGTTCCGTGAGGTTCATCGCCCGAATAATGGCACGAAATTGCGATAACTTCATATCCGACTCGCCTCGCTCAATTCGTTGATAGGTTTTTAAACTCATGCCTGCAATTTCAGCGACTTGTGCTCGGCTGAGGTTAGCCTGTTTACGTCGATTAGTCAGAACCAAAATGATGGGATCGATCATAGCGCACTCCTAAAAAGGACAGATATGACCTATTTAACGCAATAAGCAGACCATGTTGACCAGCCCATATTTACCCCCTCTGAAACTGTTCTCACAATGCCCTGATTTTAAAATATTTTATGTTTCTCGGTTGGTATTAAATGAACAAAAATAATGAAAAATATGACGCCGAAAGTGACGAGGCATTTCGCAATCTGCAACAACTAATCGCAAAATTGATTAGTGATATTGGGCAAAATGCGAACGAATCTGGCAAAGAGGTTTGGGTTGAATTAAAGCGGTCTCAATACCGATTATTGAAATACAAAGAACTGCTATTACATCAAGAGCACATTGCTGAAAGCGAGTTATTCTTAGCCCGTACCGAACTCTCAAGTAACGAGAAAAAGCTTGGTCACCTTGGCATTGATGCCTTATCAATGGCTATTAACGCTTTAGATAAAGAACTCACACCATAATCTAACTCCCCAATCCCCACCAAGTCAGACGATGACTGGAAGACGGGCAATAAAAAAGCCGAGTAAACTCGGCTTTTCACACTTCATTTGGTCTCGACGCTTAATCAATTACGAGCGAGCCATCAGCATTGAATTGCCAACAGTCGCCATACGCGACTTCCCAAACATGGCCGTCAGGGTCAGAAAAATAACCGCTATAACCACCCCAAAAAACATCCTGAGCTGGCTTTTCGATCGTCCCACCCGCTTTGGCTGCGATCGCGAGGATTTCATCGACTTCACCACGACTACGGGTATTATGCGCAATGGTCACTCCTGTAAAACCTTCACGATAACCAACATATTTATTTGAAATACCTCTAGCGAGCGCATTAATCGGATGTAACGCTAAACAAACACCGCCCGTTTTAAAAAAGACGATACCTTCCGCTGGAGAGTAGGTGGTTGGGAAACCTAATTTAGTATAAAAGTTATACGAGGTTTCTAGATCTTTCACGCCAAGCGTAATAATGCTGATACGAGGTTCCATTTAAAACTCTTTGTTGGAATGACGATCAATCGATATCGTCGATTTCACTCACCGAGATGGTGACCGAATCAAACGCTCAAACGCCAAAATTAATGTCAATTATGTGAAGTTTAACGGTGTTTTTTCGACACGCAAGTCCGATTTTATTAATGAAATCAAAACTAAGTTGCCAGTGACTTAAACAGCAAGCCATCCTTTCTTGTTATCAAATCCTTTTAGCAGCGCAAAGCAACTTACACATCAGAACAAGTCAAATAATAGCCAACAAAAACATGGCCTTATATCAAAACCATCCACTATCCAAGTTAAACAATAAAGATTGATCGCATTTTTTGTAAAGAAATGAAACAGATAGCCGATATGTTAACCGTGTTGATGCGCTCAGCAAATGGAAATGACTGCCAGATAGGGTAAGTAGGCGTGCAAAAACATAACAATAACGACATGCTACAAAAAGGCAGATAAACCAATGAATCTAAATTCAATGAGCATCAAGCAAAAAGTTGTCGCTGGCATTACCTTCGCGGTTCTCGCCTCCACCATCATAATGGGCATGATTGCATACAAACAATCACGTGACGTACTCGAACATCATCTCATCGACGTTGAGTTACCCTCTATTCTTGACGATATCAGTGGTCAAATCGACCGCCAAGTCAGTGAAATGCTGCTGGCTGCAGAACAACTAACAAACAATGAGTTTATTAAACAAGCGGTTGAAGGCACTGATATTAATGCAGCCACTCAAGCGATGCTGGTGAAGGAACTCAATAATGTTCGTCGCCAATACAACCTGAACGACGCCTCTGTTGCCAATCGTCAGACCGCATATTACTGGAACCAAAACGGCTTTCTTCGTCAATTAACTACACCACAAGACAACTGGTTCTTTGGTTTTACTCAATCCGGCAAAGCCACTTCGGTCAGCATCTTCCAAGAGCCAAATGGAGATGTGAAAATGTTTACTAACTTCCAGTTAGTCAACGGATTAACCATGGCTGGTTTATCTAAATCCATGGATGACATGGTCTCGCTGCTAAACAACTTTAAGATCGAAAAGTCAGGCTATGTTTATCTAACCGACGCAAGCGGTGCCGTAAAAATTCACCGCGACCGCAGCGTGACGCAATCATCTTTAGCGCAATTTTATGGCGTAGAATCATCTAAGCTGCTGAATAAATCAGGCTTTAACTTAATTGAAGCGGATTACCAAGGACAAAGAGTGTTTGTTTCCAGCACCTATGTCCCGAGTATGGATTGGTTCGTGATTGGTGTGGTTCCGGTTGACGAAGTATTTGCAGATCTTGCTCAAGTAGCACAACAAATGATCATGACCACTGGCGTTATTGCTGCGCTATTCATTTTCATGGGCGTGTTGTTAGCAAATAGTATTACTCGTCCAATTCGCGCCATTGCTGAACGCTTTAGCGACTTAGGTAAAGGCGACGGCGATTTGTCACAGCGAATTGAAGTCAAAGGCCATGATGAAATTGGTCAATTATCAGCAGGCTTCAACGGGTTTATCGAAAAGATCCACCAATCGATGAAAGAAGTTGCGTTGACCAGTCACGCACTACAAGCCGCCGCGGACAATGTATCAAACCGAGCCCACTCTACCCACGACAATAGCCAACAACAACACGATCAAACGATCCAACTGGTCACGGCCATTAACCAAATGGGCGCAACCATTAGCGAGATCGCCTCAAATGCGGCCACCGCGGCAGAAACGGCAGCCCAAGCCTCTGACAATACTCAAGTAGGCCAAAGCGTGGTCAACAAGGCGAAAGATGCCATCAGCCGTTTAGCATTGGATATCGATAATACCGGTCAAGTCGTGGGGCAATTGGCGTCAACCACCCAACAAATTGGCTCTATTTTAGATGTGATCCGAGACATCTCTGATCAAACCAATCTACTGGCTTTAAATGCCGCGATTGAAGCGGCTCGTGCGGGTGAACAAGGACGAGGCTTTGCTGTGGTTGCAGACGAAGTACGTAACCTTGCCAGCCGCACTGCGGTTTCAACCGACGAAATTCAAAAGATGATCAACCAGCTACAAAGCGACGCGAAAGATGCGGTAATGGCGATGGAAGCAGGTAAAAGCGTGACGCATGAAGGGGTGGCTTCCTCTGACGAAGCTGTCGAAGTACTGACCAGTATTTCGGAAAGAATTCACGATATTTCCGATCGTAATACGCAAGTCGCAACCGCAACGGAAGAGCAATCAACCGTGGTTTACACCATCAACAATAACATTGAAGAGATCAATGCGATTAATGCTGCGACGACCAGCACAGCCGAAGAGCTCGCACTGGCAAGCGCAGAGCTAAAAGATCTGTCACAGCGCTTAGATAGTATGGTGGGTAGCTTCAAACTCTAAACCATCACGACTGCCATAATGAAAAACCCCGCTAGCACGGGGTTTTCTTTTATTAACACCAACAAAAATCATTAACAGCGCGAACGATTAGCCTTGCATGCCAATTTCTTTGTCCCTAGCGCTGTCTGTTCTGACAAATAAAAACCAGCAAACGCACTTTCAAAATCATCAGATACCGAACGAGCCATTAGCCCTGTATCAAGCAAGGCTTGTTGCCATGCTTGTAGCTTGGGAAAGCCCTCAAGCATATCAAAACAGGTATGCTGCTTAACGATATCGGCACGATGGAGTAAAGGCAGCCAAGCAATATCCACATTACTCAGTTGCGCACCTTTGAAATAGGGCCCATCGGTCCATTGATTTTCCACTTTCGCAAAGGCTTTTTGCAAATTGACTACACGTTCCGCGAGTAGCGCTTCATCGCTGCTACGCATAGTGCTGCATTGTGCCAAATAGTGCTTAGCCCCAAGATAGCTCCATGCACGATCAAGTGCGCGTTGCTCGTGGCTGATGCCTTGCTCAAGTGGCCCATATTCATCTTGGATGTATTCAATAATCGCGTCAGACTCAAACAGCGCAGTGCCACGTTCAGTGATCAGTAAGGGGACCTGACCATTAGGTGAAACTTCTAAAAACCACTTTGGCTTGTCATTCAAGCTAATAAAATCAAGCTCATAGGGGATATTCTTTGCTTCAAGAGCAGCTGTAACCCGTTGAACAAAAGGGCAAATTTTAAAACTAACAATCTTAATCATCTTTCGTCTCTCTTAAAATAAGGTGATTCATTTTCTACTTACCTTCTAAGACGAGAGAGAACAGCGAAAGACGAAATAATTCGATAAAAAACGAAATTAAAAAGAGCACACGTATAACATGCCCACTAAATGCCAGTTAGCAATAGCCACACTCTTGGTTTTTTTCTGGTAATCAATGACATGACCATGTTTGTCTAGCTCAAGGTCACAGCACTCTTCAAACAGTTTTTTCAACTCACCACGGCTCTTTTGTACGCGAGATTTTAACGTTGAGTAACTCACACCTTGTTGAGCGGCAAGTGCTTTTTGACTCATACCATTTAACTCAACGGCACTGAGCAGTTCTGCACTGCCTTCGGGCAATGCTTGAATAAAGGGCGCAATACAGTTGGCCATATCTTGCTCAAGACTCTCTGATGACGGTTCAAACCATAGGTCTTCCATCCGCAAATCGTGATCACGCTGGGTGCGTGCTCGCTTACGATAAAAGTCGATAATCGTGCGCTGGGCAAGTTGGAATAACCACGCTTTTACGCTCGCCTCATTGTGAACTTGCGATAGGTTTTGATAAGTCTTCAACAGAATTTCTTGTTGCAGATCTTCAACATCCGCATCATTAGCCACTTTGCTGTGCAAAAACGCCTTTAACGAATGTTGGTATTGACGCCAAACATCATCAAGCTCCAGCGAGTGATTAACATGATTCATCGGCACAACACTCAGCTTGCAGAAAGCCAATCACACCTTCTAAACACTGATACTCAGCGACACAAAAAAGCGTACGCCCTTCACGACGCTGGCTAATTAAACCCGCAGATGCGAGGCTAGCAATATGGTGCGATAATGTAGAGCCAGGAACGTCCAACTGCTCTTGTAAACCGCCAACGGCAATGCCTTGATGACCCGCTTTCACTACACTTTTGTAGATTGATAAACGTGTCGGATGGCCAAGTTCTTTTAAGGCTTTGGCAACGGATTCGAGTTCCATCATATTCTCCAATCAAAGATATATTTCCAAAATAATCGAAATGTATAATAAAAGCAATCTCATCCTCGGTGCTGCTTTATGTGAAGGTTCCAATTTCATATAGCAAAACAACCACTCACTGAGTCGCTGTTTTTATTTGTACTGTAGATAAAAAGCCTTTCATTACAATACGCAACAATACTGAACGCTAACCTCGCCCTTGCTCTAAAATCATTTTCTCAAATGAACTCATACGAGCCATAAAATCCTTTTTATCTTCAAGATCAAGTGATGAAGCTAAAGGAAGATTGGCCTTCATAGGGTCAACAGCTCGATTTCGTACCAACACTTCAAAATGCAAATGAGGCCCGGTTAGCCGACCTGTCGCCCCCGATAGCGCAATCTTTTGTCCACGCTTAACCTGCTGGCCTTTTTTGACGAGAAACTTGTCGAGATGCAAATAACGTGTTTTATAAACACTATTATGCTCTATCACTAAGTATTTACCGGCATAGGGATGATTTCTTATATCAATCACTTTGCCATCACCAATCGAATAGATAGGAGCCCCTATCGGTGTGGCAAAATCTGTCCCATTATGAGGCGTGATTCTCCCCGTCACAGGGTGCTTTCGCTTAGGATTAAACGCAGAGGTAATACGCCGATATTGTTTATCAATCGGGTAACGATTAAACGCACGCTCTAAGCTTTCTCCGTCTCGGTCATAGAATAGACCGTCATTGGCGAGAAACGCAGAGACTTCGCCGTGCGCCAACTTAAATGAGATCGCTTGTATTTCACTGTTACCGGTAGGATGCTCATCAACAAACTGCTCTTTCACTAAAACATCAAAGCGATCGCCGGCTCTTAACGCTCGAGAAAAATCCAACTTATCTTTAAGAACTTGCGTGATGTTAGCAATCTGGCGCGAAGACAACCCTAGCTGATGGGCTGAGTTTGAGAAACTACTCTTTACTGCCCCTGAGTACAAACGCTCTCTCCATTGTGCTGGCGCTTCTATAAACTGGTAAGTGAATTCACCATCTTGGGCTTTTTGATAATGGGCTTGCTCTACCAAGCTCACATGATAGGTCAAACTGCTGAGCGATCTGTTATCACTATTAAGGGTAAATTCTAGGTAGTCTCCCGGTTTTATCGTATCTAAACGTAAGCTGACATGATCCGCTTCGAGTAGCTGTTGTAAATCACGATAAGGTAAATGCCATGCCGAAAAAATACCGCTCAATGTATCGCCGATTTTAACAAAATAGTGCACTTTGATCGTTTTAGCGCCATTCCGTTCATCCAACTTATCATTGGCGGCATCACGCTTGGGCTGATATTGAGATATTTTTATTCCTTCAGCGGATGGCTCATGCTGCGGTGGCACGGAAATGAGCGCCGCACAGGAAAAAGCGGCGAGAGCCACAACGGCAAGGGTAAGCGTTATTTTTTTCATAGCA
Source organism: Vibrio ichthyoenteri ATCC 700023 (assembly GCF_000222605.1). GTDB lineage: Bacteria > Pseudomonadota > Gammaproteobacteria > Enterobacterales > Vibrionaceae > Vibrio > Vibrio ichthyoenteri. The sequence continues at coordinate 10,039 of NZ_AFWF01000016.1, forward strand.
ACTAAGAACAGAATCAGAAAATAGACCAAATGTTATGTTATAACATAACAGTAAACCAAAGACATTCTAGTTTCAGCTCCTTGGTTATAACAAGAGTACTCAAAAGTTCGATTCTCTTTATTTCCATATTTATCGAAATAAAGCTTGATCATCCCACGAATATTTCTATAATTCGAGAATATTCGAAATTAAACGAAACTTTGAGGCTCATATGAGTAATGAAATGATGACAATGGCACGCGACGCACTCGATATGTTCGCGTTCTTAGCAGTAGAATTGATCATTCTATTCCTAGCAATCAGTTACATCGTTGGTGTATTGCAAGAGTTCCTTACGCCTGAAAAGATCCAATCGATCTTAAGCTCACGCAACGGTAAAGGGTACTTTGTGGCCGCGCTGCTAGGTTCTATCACACCATTTTGTTCGTGCTCGACTATCCCTTTTTTAAAAGGTCTACTTCGCGCCCGTGCCGGCTTTGGCCCGATGATGGTGTTCCTATTTGCCAGCCCACTGCTTAATCCCGTGATTATCGGTTTGTTTGTAGTGACATTTGGTTGGCAAGTCGCGCTGTTCTACTTTGCAATTGCAATGGCCGTCTCTGTGATTTCAGGCTTTGTTCTTGAAAAGCTCGGCTTTGAGCGTTACGTAAAACCAGAAGCGTATCAATCAGCGAATGCTTCGAGTTGTTCAAGCAATTCAAGCTGTGGTGATAGCAAATCCGCTGTCAAAGCACCTGAAGCAACATCATGCTGTACCAAACCAGAGCCTGTTGCTGCACCAACAAGTTGCTGCACAAGCACTAAAACAGAGCCAGAAGTGAAGGTATCTTGCTGCTCAACTGACGGTACTGCAACCGCAACGGTAGTCAAAACAAAGGCCCCAAGCCGTTGGATGCGCATTTGGATTTCTACATGGAAAGACTTTAAACAAGTTCTGCCTTACCTGATGTTAGGTATCGCGATCGGCTCATTCATCTACGGTTTTATTCCGACTGAACTGATTGCTGAGTACGCTGGTGCCGGTAAGTGGTACGCAATCCCTGTCGCTGCTGTAATTGGTATTCCGTTGTACATTCGTGCAGAAGCGGTTATCCCACTCAGTGCAGCACTGGTACAAAAAGGGATGGCGCTTGGCTCGGTGATGGCATTGATCATTGGTAGTGCTGGCGCGAGTTTGACTGAAGTTATTCTGCTAAAGTCTATCTTCAAAAACCAAATGATTGCGGCATTCTTGGTGGTGATCTTAACCATGGCAATCGGTGCCGGTTACCTTTACACCATGATTTTTGGTTAAGCCAATCATCCACTGAACTTTCAAATTTCATAAAAAAAACAGCAACTCACTGAGTTGCTGTTTTGCTATATAGCGCCTGGCAAAAAAACCGCGCCGACTAAGGCATGGTTTCATTAATAATTCGTGGGCTACACGCCTCTTTCTCTAGATGGTAAGTACGATTCAATCCGGTCAAACAACGTATCTAACCAAACGGAGAAGTTGGGTAGCATCGTATATACCAAAGCAACAAAGATCGCCGAACCCACCAAATCTATTGGTCTGTGCATACCGATCCATAAGCGACTGTAGGCAACCGCGACTCCCCAAATCAATAGCGTTGCCGCTAAGCCATAGCGCTTGTGCTCAATGAACAATCCGCCAAAACAGACCAAACAGATAGCCACAAACATGGTATGCCCTGAAGGAAAAGAGTAGTCGGTTTCCCCAAGCCAATGCTGTGTACGCCAAGGGCTCACTTGATTTGATACTTGGGTGATCAACTGATCTTGTTGATGAGGGGATAACTGATAGAAATGAGCCGGTTTAGGAATAAGTAATTGATGTGTCAATACTTCCGTATACGGACGCGGACTTTCAGTAACATGCTTAAGGCCCGTTTTTGCCGCAAAACCAATCACGAGGATAATGCCTAATTGCACGGCCTTTTGCCATTGCTGTTTTGGCGTTAAATCCAGCGTTAAGCTCACCAGACACAATACCGCTAGCGTAATCAAAAAGCCCGGACTACCCGCAGAGTTTGTCAGCAAGCTGAAGAAAAAACCTTCACCTTCATTAACCGAGCTTAACAAGTCAATATGGCTAACCATTAACGTCATCGGTGCGATCAGTAAAAGAAATGCCGTTAATACGGCTAGGCCATAACGCTTGGTATAGAGGTAGTCTTTCATCAAATTTAGCTCAACGATTACCAGTTACTGTCGCAGATAAGCTAAGCAAGCTTGCGCTACATGTGAACTGGGTAAGGTATGGGGACATTCGGCAAAGAGAAGGAATCTCTCCTTGTCACCGTTGTCGCTATACTAGCTGAATCGGTGTGGAAAAATTATCAAATTGCTGTCAATTTGATGAAAAAAACGACCTTAGAGGTCGTTTTCTGTGATTGAAAGGGCAAACCAAAAGCCAGCATTTGTCACCACAAAAACGCTGATTAAAAACGAAGATCTACCACGGTTACCATTACTCGGTTAGTGCATTAGCAAAAAAGTGATGCACCGGACCATGACCTTGACCAACAGAGAGTTCATCTGCATGACTAATCGCTTGGGTGATATACGCTTTGCCTCGCTCTACCGCGCCTTCTAATCGTTCGCCTTGCGCTAGATAAGACGCAATAGCGGCAGAAAGCGTACAGCCGGTTCCGTGAGTATTCTTAGTTACAATGCGTTGCGCTCGCAACACGCACACTGATTTTGGTCGAATAAACAAATCGTTGCTGTTTGTATCGGCTTCCAAATGACCACCTTTAAGCAAGACCGCCTTCGCACCCAATTGGCGTAACGAGGTAATCATATTACCCATTTGCTCTTCATCATGTGGCACTGCTAATCCGGTCAATGCCGCACCTTCAGGCAGGTTCGGGGTGATCAAATCCGCCAAAGGTATTAAACGTTGCTTGAGAGTACTGATGGCGTCATGAGCCAAGAGTAAATCGCCACTCGTGGCGACCATGACTGGATCTAACACAATATATTGCGGCTGATATTGTTCAAGTTTGTCAGCCACCACATTAATGATCGCACTATCCGCTAACATTCCAACTTTAACCGCTATAACATTCAGATCACTAAAAACCGCATCAAGTTGATGAGCAACATGCTCTAAGGGAATCGGAAAGATGGCGGACACGCCTTGAGTATTTTGCGCCGTAATCGCGGTAATCGCCGAACAAGCATAACTGCCTGTGGCCGAAATCGCTTTAATGTCAGCTTGAATACCAGCACCACCGCCGCTATCAGAGCCTGCGATCGTTAAAACAATGGGAGTTGTTGCGGATGTAAGTGAATGAGGCATGAGTCTACTCCTACGCGCAACGTATGGAACGACTCACGAGTCGAGTTACAACTTTGTGAGTGCGATTTAGCCATGCATGATTTCAACGGCTAAAATACGCATAGTTCCCTACGTCAGTGCTAACTGAATCAGGTTCAACGGGTCTCGCGATGCGATCTCAGCCCTAAGGCTCCCCGACTATTTGCGTTAATGATACCAGTAATCTAATGCGAAAAGTAAGTTGCGAGCAGCAACCGTGAGCAATACCGCACGACTAATTACTGCTGCGATACTGTGAACACAACTTATTTATAGGCACCAGCAGCGTAGTGTAATTCGTAGCTGTGCGAGTAGATCTCTAAGATGTTGCCAAATGGGTCTTCCATATAAATCATACGGTACGGTTTTTCACCCGGATAATAGTAACGGGGTGCTTTCATGCGCTTCTTACCACCCGCTGCAACGATCTTCTCTGCCAGTCCTTCAACGTCTGGATCTTGAACGCAGAAATGGAAAATACCTGTTTTCCAATACTCAAAGTTATCTTCTGGGTTTTGCTGATTTTTAAACTCAAACAGCTCTACACCGATGCGGTCACCCGTTGAAAGATGAGCGATACGGAAACGCTGCCAATCAGCACCAAATACATCCGTGCACATTTCACCAATCGCAGAATCATCTTCGATAATTTCTGTAGGCTCCATGATCAAGTACCAACCAAGCACTTCAGTGTAAAACTTAACCGCAGCTTCCAGATCAGGAACCGAAATACCAATGTGGGAAAAGTTGCGTGGATAAGGAGTAGACATATTAACCTCGTAAGTTTCGAGCGGATTGCTCGTTTCGTTACGAAAAGAATAACGGCTTAGTTTTAGTATGATAAATTATGGTTTATTCTTATATTAATAATATTTTGTTATTAAAAAACGCAACGAGAAATCTGATGCTCAACCCTCTCTGGTTAAAAACCTTTATGACCTTGATTGAAACGGGTCACTTTACCCGTACCGCAGAGCGCTTGTTTATGACGCAACCTGGTGTCAGTCAGCACATTAAAAAATTAGAGCAAGCTTGCGGCCATCCTCTCATTGAGCGTAACAACAAAAGCTTTGAGATCACCTCCCAAGGTAAGGTGTTATTCGATTACGCAAAAGAATCTCAACATCGCGAAGCGCAGCTATTGGCAAGCCTTGAGCCAGACTCGGCATACCATGGCAACATCAAACTCGCCTGCTCTGGTTCACTCGCTTTGCTGCTCTATCCACGCTTATTAGATTTACAATGTAAATGTCCGAAATTGATTACACATGTTGAAGCCGCACCAAATCGAAAAATTAAGGCGGATATTTTAAGTGGAGCGGCAGATTTAGGTATTGTGACCAGCCAAACAAACGACAAGCGCATTTTTAGCCAAGCCTTGAGTGAGGAACCTTTGTGCTTGATGTTTCCAGCTAACCAATTACCGAAAGATGAGTTAAAAAAATCAGATTTACAGCAACTAGGATTAATTAATCATCCCGATGCGGAACACTATTTAGCTCGTTTTTGTGCCCACAGTGATGAGGCTGATTTTGTTGATCTGCGTTTCGAGCAATTGCCTATTACGGGTTACGTCAATCAGTTAAGCCAAATCCTATTGCCCGTCGCAAAGGGATTAGGATTCACCATTTTACCGCTAAGTGCCTTGGAGAATTTTGCTCACAAAGAACACATCGCAGTCTACCAACCTAAGCAAGCGATTACCGAAACACTCTATCTGATCGCCAAGCAGCGTTCTTGCATGCCGCAACGCTTTATGACCGTGATAAATGAAGTTGAGCAGGCACTTCTGAAGCGCGAGCTAACCGCTTAGTAAAAGCTACCTACATTGAGCTTTTCACAAATAACAAA
>NZ_AFWF01000015.1 GCF_000222605.1 Vibrio ichthyoenteri ATCC 700023
CCTTTTAACTTACCACCATGGAACATGTTACAAAAACAATTGTTTCTAAGATGTCGTCGCGATGGTGACCTAGAGCAATTTTCGTTGCACCAAGTTCTTTAGCCGTGCGGTACAAGATGCCACGGCGTAGACGAGAACACAGTGAACAAGTTGTTTTGCCTTCAGGAATCTTATCTTGAACGATTGAGTAAGTATCTTCTTCAACAATCTTATGCTCAACACCTAGAGATTCCAGATATTCAGGCAGAATATGGCTAGGGAAGCCCGGTTGTTTTTGGTCAAGGTTAACGGCTACAAGCGAAAACGAAATCGGTGCGCTTTTCTGTAGGCTCATCAGTATTTCCAACATGGTAAAGCTGTCTTTACCACCAGATAGACAGACCATGATGCGGTCGCCATCTTCAATCATGTTGAAGTCTTGGATCGCTTGGCCAGTATTACGGCGGATACGCTTTTGTAGTTTGTTGAAGTTATATTGTTGAGCCTTGGTGCGCTCTTGATTTTGCTCGGTCATTAGTTCGCAGTCTTATCGGTAATCTGAATACAAAACGATACCTGTATCGTGCCTTAATTTGGCTCAAATCGGTATGAAGGGCGTATGATACGGATAAATACTAGAGATGCTAGTGCTATTGTCGGTGAAGATAAAAAAATCCCCTCACGATGGAGGGGATCGGAATGCTTAAACTGCGGTAGTAGGGTCAAGAGGGCTGATATAGCCTTCCGGTTTCAGTGCTAATACATCACAGTTAATTTTATCAATCACATGCTCTGCCGTGTTGCCAATAAATACCGCTGACAGACCAGTACGGCCTGTGGTACCGATGATAACCATTGCCGCATTCAACTCTTTGGCTGCTTGAGGAATGATATCTTCAGGTAACCCTTGTTCTACGATGGTTTGCTCCTCATCGTAACCATACTTTTGGCGCAATGCTTTCATTGCTGTCAAATGATGTCCACGAACCGCATCAGTGTAGGTCGTAGGATCAAACTCTGGCAATTCAATGGTAATGTTGGCTGGCGTGACGGGGTAAGCATTGACCAAATAAGGTTTGGCGCCGAGTCGATCCGTCAGACTTTTAAGTTGATCCACCATCGCATCATTCAAGCCAAGATGAGTTTCATTTTCAGAACCTACATGCACAGAGGCGAGAATACTGGCGTCTTGAGGCCAATCTGAATTTTTAACCAAAAGCACAGGCTCTGGGCATTTACGAAGAAGATGCCAGTCGGTCGGGGTGAAAATGACCGATTCTAGAACATCGTGTTTACGTGTTCCTTTGATTACGATGTCGTGCTCACCGGCGTAAACCTCAGCAATGATCGCTTCGTAAGGGCGGTTATGCCAAACCACACGAACATCAAAATCAATGTCGTCATTGATATACGGTTCAGCCACGCTGCGCATCCACTGTTCGCGCTGATGGATAACCCCGCGGCGCATTGCGTCACGCTCATCCATAGAAAGCATTGAGGTCATGTCGTAAGAAAAGTCATAAATCGACAAGAAAAACGTAATGTGACTGCGTGAGCGGCTTTTGGCAGCTAATTGCATCGCTCTTGCTAGTGCTGGTTGATCATCGCTATTAATATTGGCAACGACTAGGATGTTATTATAGATACTCATAGCAAACTCCTTAGAGAAGAGGAGACTTATACCTAAGTCACTTGGGCCGACAAGATTACTTTAGCGCAGTTCGGAGTGAATTATTAGGAAAACTTGAGTAGAGATTGGGATTTTATGATGTAGCTCAGTTTAGAGCTACATCATTGAAGTTATTACTATTCTGCTGAAACGCCTGCCAATTGCATTAGCGCATCATGGTCGAGAATAGTGATGTATTTACCTTTAACGCTCAAAATTTCTGATTTTTGGAAACGTCCAAGTAGGCGACTGATTGTCTCAACGGTTAGGCCGAGATAGTTACCAATATCACCGCGAGTCATGGTTAAGCGAAATTCTCTTGGGCTAAAGCCACGTTGAGAAAAGCGAGTTGAAAGGTTATACAAAAATGCCGCTAAACGTTCTTCAGCATTTTTCTTCGAAAGTAATAGGATCATCTCTTGATCCCCTTTAATTTCGCTACTCATCAAACGCATGATTTGCTGGCGTAGTTTAGGCATTTTTCCAGAGAGATCATCAAGAATTTCATAAGGAATTTCGCATACCATTGATGTCTCAAGTGCTTGCGCAAAGCTTGGGTGACTGTCATCGGTAATCGCATCGAACCCAACGAGATCACCGGCTAAGTGGAAAGCAGTAATCTGCTCATCACCTTGCTCAGTAATGGTATAGCTCTTAATGGTTCCTGAACGAATCGCATAGAGCGACTTCAATTCATCGCCAGCTTTAAACAGCTCTTGGCCTTTTTGAATTGGCTTTTTACGCTCGATGATTTGGTCAAGTTGATCCAACTCAGACTCATTTAGCGTAAATGGAATGCATAGCTGACTAATGCTGCAATCTTGACAGTGGATAGCACAACCACCGGATTGAATGCGTTTTGCAGGCTTTTCAGAAATCATAACAACCTTTCACTATTTGATATACATCAATATTTTATCACTGCTAAAGGATAAAAGGTAGTGAAAAAAGATGCTTAAAAACAGTAATCTATCAACTCATAAGCAGTAAACGTACCGAACCATATGCAGTATATAGCCCATACGCCAATATTGTGACCGCTCCGATGTTTCGAAAAACCGTAGATTGTTGCAGTTTGTGTAAATAACGAGAGCCATAACCCACCATTATCATCGCGGGCAGTGTGCCTAAACCAAACATTGCCATGATTAATGCGCCATTTAAGCTACTGCCAGAGACAACCGCCCAAGTCAGGGTGGAATAAACTAGGCCACAAGGTAGCCATCCCCACACAAATCCAAACACACCAGCTTGGTATGGGCTGTTGATCGGCAGTAACTTCTTACTCAATGGTGAGATATATTGCCATAATGACTTTCCAAGATTTTCTATCACTAGCAGACCTTGCCACCAACGGCCAATATAACAAGCGAGCAATACCATGAATATGGCAGTCAATAAGCGTAGCCAAGCAAAGCTATGATTGAGGCTTGCCACTTCGGCAATTGTGGAGACAGCGCCTCCAATTAAACCGCCAAATAAAGCGTAACTAGAAATTCGGCCTAAATTATAGAAAAGAGGAATGGTTTTAGAGGGCTGTGCATTGCCCATGGAAAGCAGTGATGCAACGCCGCCACACATTCCCATGCAATGGCCTGAACCGATCAAACCAATCATAAAAGCAGCTGCTAAATCTGCACTCATTTTTTAGGTTGTTCCTTGTCATCTTCGTCAAACAGAATATTGTGACCTTGACGCTCAAGGTCTTCAAACTGCTCGCTTTTCACCGCCCAAAGAAAAATCGCCACTGCGACACAAACCAAAACAATGGCGATCGGAATCAATATATAGAGGCTTTCCATAGTTATTTACCTTGTTCTTTCAGCAGTCGCAGCGAATTTGAGACAACAATGATAGAGCTGGCTGACATGCCGACAACGGCAAAATAGGGCGCAACCAATCCAGCCACTGCCAGAGGTAAGATTAATAAGTTATATCCTAATGACCAGGCGAGGTTTTCAGCAATTATTCGACGGGTTTTAAGAGCTAACTCACGTGCTTGTAATATGCGGTCTAGTTTATCACCGAGCAAAACCATATCGGCTGATGCTTTTGCAACATCGGTGCCACCACCCATGGCAACAGAAAGGTGTGCTCCCGCCAGAGTCGGCGCATCATTGATACCATCACCTACCATCATTGTAATATCGTTATCACGGCAGCTTTGCAGATAAGTGAGTTTGTCTTGTGGCTTTGCTTCGGCGATGACATCGTTAATGCCAATTTGTTTGGCGACTAATAGGGCATTTTGATTGGAGTCACCGGTTAACAATGTGACTTTAATGCCTGCTGCCTGAAACTGCTCGACAAACGTTATTGCTTCTTGACGAATTGGGTCGTGATAAAAGAAAGTCGCAATGTGCTCGCCGGCTATCGAGAGATAGATAGCATTTGGCTCGGCAGAATGTCCGGAAGACAGCGCAAATTGCGCACTGCCAATTTTTATTTGTTGATCTAAGTAAACGCCTTGAATCCCTGAACCGATGACATTCTCAACGTCATCAATGTTCAAATCGTTATCGATGTAAGGGCGGAAGGCTCGAGCCAGTGGGTGGTTGGCATGAGCCTCAAGAGAGGCCGCTAGTGCCAAACAGATTGGTTTTGAATAGTGGCTAAACAGACGTACATCATTAATTTCAATATCACCGTGAGTAAGGGTACCGGTCTTATCGATAATTAGATGGTTAACCTTGCAGAGGGTTTCAAACACATGGCCTTTGCGTAATAAGATACCAAGGTTGCCCATACGCGATGTTGCACAAGTAAGTGCAGTTGGTGTTGCCAGAGAAAGCGCACAAGGGCAGGTTGCCACCAATACTGCTAGCATTATCCAAAATGCATCATCGGGCTGATTCTGCTGCCAATAAAACCAAGTTCCAGCGGCGATAATGAGTAGTGCAGCCACAAAGTAACGCGCCACCACGTCGGCAATTTCTGCAATCTTTGGTTTTGAAAGCTGTGCTTCGTCTTGTAAGCGAACAATATTGGAAATCATGGAATCTGCCTTGTTGGCTCGAACTTCGAGTACAAATGCTTCTTCACCATTGAGAGTGCCCGCGTAAACACTATCTCCGTTCACTTTGACCACCGGGATTGACTCACCAGTCAACATCGATTCATCGATGTGTACACGACCTTGAGTTATGACGCCATCAGCAGGCACATGTTCTCCGGGTAGAACTCGAATCTTGTCACCAACCAGTAACGATTTTACCGGGGTTTGCTCACCGTCGAGCTTGGTCGCCATTGCGGGAATAAGCTTTAACAAATTTCCGCTCGCTGCCGCTGCTTTTCTGCGGGCGCGCATTTCTAAAAATCGACCAACAAGTAAGAAAAAAGCAAACATTGAAATCGACTCAAAGAACACTTCACCTTGTTCGGTAACGGTCGCGACGAGACTGGCAACGTACGCAAATATCATTGCGATAGAGACAGGAACATCCATCCCCAACGTTCGACTTCTTAGGCTTCGCCAAGCGTTTAGATAGAAGGGTAAAGCGGAATAGAGCATGACCGGAGTAGCAAAAATCAAGCTCACCCAACGGAAATAATTGCGAAACTCAGCATCGAGATCACCAAAAACTTCCAGATAGAGGGCAACAGCGAGCATCATGACTTGCATTGTGGCAAGTCCTGCAATTCCCAATCGATAGAGATATTGCTTCATCATACGGTGATAAGAGGCTTCTTGCTGATCCGCTTCAAATGGTGCAGCTTTATAGCCAAGCTGATGAATCGCTGCCAATAAGTCACTCAGCTTAGCTTGCGAGTTGTTCCAAGCCAAGATGGCGCGATTAGTGGTGGTGTTAACGCGAATCTGAACAACACCGGGGGTGTGTGAAAGTTGTTTTTCAATCAGCCATGCGCATGCAGCACAAGAGATACCATCAAGTGACAATGTCACTTCGGAGTGGTTTTCATTGTTACGTACAAATTCATTCTGTACTTCTTGATTATCATAATGAATCAGCGCTTGTAGCTGCTCTGGAACTAGGTTGGCTTTTTCTGCTGGCGCAGTGCGGTATTGATAATAGGAAACCAAACCACTCTCGACGATGGTTTGTGCCACAGTCTCGCAGCCAGGGCAGCACATTTCACGTATCTGACCAAGAATCTCTACTTTAAAGTCCGTGTCGACTGGTACTTCTTCACCGCAGTGGTAACACGATTGGCACATAAATTATCAGTTCATCAGTTGCGTTGGAGTGGCAGAAGGGAAGGTGACTCGCCCCTGAACCAACCATTGTTGATCATGTGGTGTAAGTTCAATAAACCAAGGGCCTTGTAGCGGTTGTTCCAGCAAAATTCGGTATTCACCGCTCGCGTTGGCCGTTAACATTTGGTCGAAATCCCGATCAGGTAAGGTGCGATGGGCAAACGTCGCATGTAATGCAGGGAAGTGTTCCAAAGTGCCTTTATTCAACGTCAATACGATGGCGTTGCCATCTGATGTTGCTGATGCGTTAATCGCAAGCTTTTTGGCCACTTTGATTTTTGAAAGATCGATATTGATACCTTTGCCTTTTTTATAGTAATCCTCAGTAACCAAAGAGACGGAATGATTGGATAATATGACAATTCTAACCACGGACCATACGATTACCGTTAATGGAAGAAGGATTAGAAACCACGGCCAAAACTGCTTATACCAAGGCTGTACCATAAAAAAGTTCTCACAAAATAAGGGGATGTCTTTACTTTAAGGAAAGTCAGCCCCTAAGACTAGGGGCTGTTATTGAAATGTTACTTATCGTCGCCGTTAGATAGGCTCCAAACATAGGCTGAGACAAGTTGAACTTTGTCCTCACCAAGAATGTCTTTCCAAGCTGGCATTACACCAGAGCGACCATACATGACTGTTTGCGTGACATCATCACGAGTGCCGCCGAACAGCCAGTATTGATCGGTTAGGTCAGGAGCACCAAGTGTCGGGTTACCCTTACCATCTGTACCGTGACAAGCCGCACATACTACGAAGCGTGTTTTACCTGCTGCTGCTTCTTTTGCATTGACTGAACGACCAGAGAGGCTTAGCGTGTATGAAACCACTTCTTGAACACCATCTTCACCTAATACGTCTTTCCACGCTGCCATCATACCAACACGACCGTTCATAATCGTATTCACGATCGCGTGTGGTTCACCACCATACAGCCAAGCGCCGTCAGTCAAATTAGGGAAACCTTTTTGACCACGAGCATCTGAACCATGACATTGAGAGCAGTTTTGTAGGAATAGGCGTTGCCCAACCTTAACAGCTTCAGGATCGGCGGCGATATCAGGAATTGATTTAAGCTCTTCGCTACCATCAACATAAGCAAGACGACGAAATGCTTCACCAAAGTAGTCATCAGCATCACCAAGCTCTTTCGCGTACTGATCGAGCTGCTTGTTTTCTTGTGCTTCTTTAATCAATTGCTTTGATTGTTCAACACTTTGTACAAGTTGGTTAGAACTGGTCCAACCGAGCAATCCTTTAAAGCTACCTAAACCAGGGTAAAGGGCCAAATAAATTGCCGCGAAAATAAATGTACTCACAAACATGTAAGTCCACCATTTTGGCAGCGGATTGTTAAGCTCACGAATACCATCGTATTCATGGCCCATATCTGCCCCTTCTTCTACTCCCATTTTGTCCTTAAGACACCAGTAGAGAAGTGCAGCACAGCCAAGCAATGTGCCGACCGTGATAATGATTATCCAAAGACTCCAAAATGTATCCATTATTTGGTCTCTCCTTGTCCTTTCGTCGGCTTTTGCTCTTCGTCAGCGAATACAAGGTTGGCATCTTCTTCAAAGCGAGCTTTACGGTTTTTACCGAAAGCCCACCAAACCACACCTAGAAAACTCACAAAAAGAACGATGGTCCAAATACTGTGAATAGTACCTATTTCCATAATCAGCTCCTTACTTCATCGCGTGACCAAGAGACTGAAGGTAAGCAATGATGGCATCCATCTCTGTTTTTCCTTCTACATCTTTCGGTGCATTAGCAATTTGTTCATCAGTGTAAGGAACGCCAAACTGATTGCGGAATAACTCAAGTTTTTTCTTGGTCAATTCACCATCGAGACCGTTTTCTTCCAGCCAAGGGAAGCCTGGCATGTTTGATTCAGGAACCAATTCACGTGGATCAATCAAGTGAACACGATGCCATTCATCAGAGTATCGACCACCTACGCGGGCAAGATCTGGACCGGTACGCTTAGAACCCCATAGAAACGGATGTTCGTACACGCTTTCACCGGCCACAGAATAGTGACCGTAACGCTCTGTTTCAGAACGGAAAGGACGGATCATCTGGCTATGACAGACATTACAACCTTCACGAATGTAAACATCACGGCCTTCCATTTCTAATGCACTGTAGGCACGTAGATTTTCCACGGGCTCAGTGGTCTGTTTTTGGAAAATCAGCGGCGTGATCTCTACAAGAGCACCTAGACTGATGGCAAAAACAATCAGAATCGCTAGCAAGCCGACATTGCGTTCAACAACTTCATGGCGATTGTTAGAATTATTACTCATTCCTAAATCTCCTTATGCCGGTTGCGGGATAGCTTTCAAGCTATCGTTTGGTGCAGTCACTGTCTTATAGGTGTTGTAAGCCATTAAGAACATACCGGCTAAGAAAATGAAACCACCAATAAAACGAACGGTATAGAAAGGATAAGATGCCTGAACAGATTCAACGAAGCTGTAAGTCAATGTTCCGTCAGAGTTAACTGCACGCCACATCAAACCTTGCATTACACCTGAAATCCACATCGCAACGATATACAGCACGGTACCAATTGTCGCCAACCAGAAGTGTGCATTGATCATACTGACCGAGTACATACGCTCTTGATTAAATAGGCGAGGGACCAAGTGGTAAACGGAACCGATTGATACCATTGCAACCCAACCTAAAGCGCCAGAGTGTACGTGACCAATTGTCCAGTCGGTATAGTGCGATAGTGCGTTGACTGTCTTAATTGACATCATCGGACCTTCAAAAGTCGACATGCCGTAGAAAGAGAGAGAGACAATTAAGAAGCGTAGAATTGGGTCGTAGCGCAATTTATGCCACGCACCTGATAGCGTCATAATACCGTTGATCATGCCACCCCAAGAAGGCGCGAACAAAACCAATGACATCACCATACCAAGAGACTGTGTCCAGTCTGGTAGTGCGGTGTAGTGCAGGTGGTGTGGGCCAGCCCAGATGTAGAGTGAAACTAATGCCCAAAAGTGCACGATCGACAAACGGTATGAGTAAACAGGGCGCTCAGCTTGTTTTGGTACAAAGTAATACATCATGCCAAGGAAACCCGCTGTTAACAGGAAACCTACCGCATTATGTCCGTACCACCACTGAATCATCGCATCGACGGCTCCAGCGTAAATCGAGTACGATTTTCCAGCCGAAACCGGAATAGCCATACTGTTAACAATGTGCAGCACGGCAACGGTGATGATAAATGCACCGAAGAACCAGTTTGCGACATAAATATGTGAGGTGTTACGTTTTACCAACGTACCAAAAAAGACAATCGCGTATGAAACCCATACAACAGCGATTGCAATATCAATAGGCCATTCTAGTTCGGCGTACTCTTTACCTGAGGTATAACCCAAAGGCAAAGTGATCGCGGCAGCTAGGATAATAGCTTGCCAACCCCAAAAGGTGAACGGGACGAGAGGACCTCCAAATAAACGCGTTTGACAGGTACGCTGCACAACATAATAGGACGTTGCGAAAAGGGCGCTGGTACCAAACGCAAAAATTACCGCATTAGTATGCAGTGGACGTAATCGACTATACGTCAGCCACGGTGTATCAAAGTTTAACTGTGGCCATACTAACTGAGCGGCAATCAAAACCCCAACAGCCATGCCGACAATACCCCAAAGAATGGTAACTAAGGTAAACTGACGAACGACGGTATAGTTGTAGGTTTGTTCAAGCTGCTTTTCCTGGCTCATATTTGCATGCTTCCAATTCTATAATTACTACACTTTACTTCCAACACGACTCATGTCGTAATGCCACCCAAACCACTCAGAAAAACCATACTGCTTAAAGTGGTTAAATAATCTTTGCGCTTTTTAAAAAAAGTGGCATTTTCAGGGGGAAACTATACTGCAATTAACATTTTAATGACAGAGTGGTAACCTTACACACTGTCTGGATTTGCCGATTTATTTAAAAACTTTGAAGCTTGTTACACGGAGAAGACCCAACAATGGCTGCACAAAAGCTGACAAAAGGACGTTTTGTTCAAATAATCACCATGTTAACGGTGCTGATCAGCGCTTTTTTTTGGCGAACTTTCACTTATGAAGAGCCAAAAAAGGTGACCTGTAAATTGCAACAATCGTGTGCTTTTTATGTTAATGACGCCCAATTTTTGGCTCAATTTAATCTGGAGGTAATTAAAGTTGTAACACCGAATGATTCGTGGGAAATAAATGATGGAATTAAAATTGATACTGCAAATAACACGTGGCAATTAAATGATAGTTCTCTGCGAGTCATCGAGTTGATGAATAGCAAAAGCAACGAGTCAATGAAGATCAACTTTGTTGTATTAGAGAACAACTAACAGCAAGTCATACAAAAGAATATAGATCTGATCTTAATAATCCATTTATATCGTAAGATAATAAATGTGTTTATTAAGTATTTTATGGTAAATAGATTATGTTTAATCAAACAGTTCAAATCCTAGTGCGAAGAGAGGATAAAGCTATTTTTGCTTGGCTGTTTTAATATCATATTTAACATAATATACA
>NZ_AFWF01000014.1 GCF_000222605.1 Vibrio ichthyoenteri ATCC 700023
ATAGCTAATTCTCTCGTCTAGAGCACTCAATATATTGGACTTAGGCTGGTAACACGGAGGTTCATAGCTATCACGTTAAGGCTTTTTTAACACCGCATCAGGCTGCCTCTCTGGTGTTGCCATCGCAAACGCTTCTCGTTGATTAAGCGCAGCATAAACACGAGCAATGGTTGGGTACTGGTTGATATCGATCTCTAACCGCAGAGCATTATAGACTTGCGGCACTAAACAGACATCCACCAATGAGACTTCAGCGCCGACACAATACACCCCTGCAGTTTTGGCTAATTTTTCTTCTAGACTTAGAAATCCAATTTCAATCCAATGCTTCATCCAAGCTAATTTGGCTTGCTCGGGCAGCTTTGCTTGGTTAGTTAGATATTGCTGCACTCGAAGGTTATTCAGCGGATGAATATCCATCGCGATATCTTGCGCTAAGGCTCGTATTATATAGCGATTCTCACCGCTAAGCGGCACCAACAAAGGCTGGGGAAACTGCTCATCGAGATAGTCTAAGATCACCAATGACTGATTGAGGCGCACCCCGCCATGAACCAACACGGGGACTAACTCATTCGGATTGAGATCATGAAATGCCAGTCCATGCTGTTCACCGCCATCTTTTATAAGATTAACGGCAATATATTGATAAGGAATCCGTTTGATGTTCAAAGCGATCCTAACTCGATAAGCAGCAGAGGAACGCCAATAACCATACAATTGCATTAATATTGCACCACCGTTTGTTCGATCGCACCAAACAAGCTATCACCGTGTTTGTCTAACATTTCGATTTTGATTCGGTCACCAAAATGCATAAATGAAGTGCTCGGCTGACCATCACGAATAGTTTCAATCATTCTCAGTTCCGCGATACAAGAATATCCCAGCCCGCCGCCACTGATAGCGCTACCATGTGCTGTCCCTTGCTTATTAGAAACAGTACCAGAACCAATAATGGTCCCTGCTCCTAATGAACGGCTTTTCGTTGCGTGAGCAATGAGTTGATGAAAATCAAACGTCATGTCACAACCCGCATTAGGCCGACCAAACAATTGCTCATTGTAATAACTAAACAAGGCCAAATGGACCTTACCTTCCTGCCATGACTCACCCAATTCATCGGGTGTAATAGCGACTGGAGAGAAAGCGGATGAGGGTTTGGATTGATAAAAGCCAAACCCTTTACCCAATTCGGCCGGAATCAAACTACGTAAAGAGACATCATTCACCAGCATCAACAAGCGGATCGCTTGTTTACTTTGCTCTGCAGTACAACCCATTGGCACGTCGTCGGTGATCACCGCGACTTCCGCTTCAAAATCAATCCCCCACTCTTGGCTGGCAAAAGTGATGTCATCACAAGGGCCAATAAACGTATCCGAACCACCTTGATACATCAGGGGATCATGCCAAAAACTCTCCGGAATTTCTGCGCCGCGAGCTTTACGTACCAACTCAACATGATTGACATAAGCACTGCCATCGGCCCAATGATAGGCACGCGGTAACGGGGATTCACAATCGCGAGGCTCAAATCTCATCCCTTCAAGCTCTCCCTGATTAAGCGCCTGAGACACTTGTTGCAACGGCGCCTCTAACGCCTGCCAATTATCGAGCAACTGCTGCATTGTATTAGCAATATCAGGTACAGCGACGCAGTGGGTCATGGCCCTGTTAACCACCACCAGCAAGCCATCTCGTGTTTGATTTTTTAACGTGGCAAGTTTCATGCTTTCTCACTCCCTAAATATTGATTGGTTTAGGCAGATCGCCAACTGTAGACATAATCCGGTAACTCCACTTCTTGCGCGGCAGGTGAAAATGTCAGTGCATGTCGGGTATCAATCATCACTGCCACTTCGTCAGTGCGTTTTTTCTGGTTGGTCTGGCTTGCTGCAAATGCTTTAGGGTGAGGTCCATGCGTAAAACCCGCGGGATGAAACGTCACCATACCGGCTTCAATATTATCGCGGCTGAAGAAGTCCCCTTCATGGTAAAATAGCACCTCATCATAGTCGTCATTGTTGTGGTAGAACGGCACTTTGAGAGCGCCTGGGTCGCTTTCAATTGGGCGCGGAACGAAGGTACACACCACAAAACCCTCACCAACAAAAGTGGTGTGAGCAGAAGGAGGAAGATGATAACGATGTGACATTAACGGACGGATATCGCGCCAATTTAGCCGAACCACCGATAGGTCACCATGCCAACCAATGGCATCGAGAGGATTAAAAGGATAAGTAATCGTGCTGATTTGACTGTGACGTTTAACCAAGACCTGCGTGGTGGCTTCACTGTATTGAGCTTTGAAAGCGGCATTGATTTGTGGCACATCCAGCACTGCAGGATCAAACACCGCATGTTGCCCCACCATCCCCTTATCAGGTAATCCATAGCTTCCATCACTGCATTCAATCATCAGGAGAAACATTGGCTCATGTGGCTCCAAACGCCAATTGGTTGAGCGAGGGATCAAGACATAATCCCCAGTCACCAAGCTTAAATGCCCATAATCACAATACAGTTCAGCAGAACCTTGGTGGATAAACAGCAGTTCATCGCCATCGGCATTACGAGCCAAAAAAGGCATCGCCTGCTTCAACTGCCACACTCGTATTTTACACTGCGTATTGTGCAGTAAAGGTGGCACATCCCAAGGAGAAAGCTGCTTACTGTGCTCGACCATGTTGAAATTAAACGCTCGTGGCCTCAACTCACCTTGCCACTCGTGCCAACCTGTTGGTGCATGTTGATGGTGAAAGTGCGCCGCTGGACCAAAAAAGCCCGACCGCCCTGCTTCTCTTTCATAAATGGCTTGCTTAGGAAAATCAGCATGAGCCTGCTTAGAGCAAATCCCTTCGCGGTGCGGATAAGTGATCCCTTTACGCATCCTTTAGCACTCCTCGCTGTATTTGATCTTCTTCAATCGATTCAAACAGCGCTTTAAAGTTACCTTCACCAAAGCCCTGATTGCCTTTACGTTGAATGATTTCAAAAAACACTGGCCCAATCACCGTTTGAGTGAATATTTGCAATAAGATGCCATCTTTCATCGGTGCACCATCAATCAATATACGCAACTGTTTTAACACGTCTAAATCTTCTTGATGGCCTTCAACCCTTTGATTCACCTTTTGATAATAGGTATCAGGAGTAGGCATAAACTGCATTCCACGCCCACGAAGATCGATGACCGTTTGGTAAATATCCTCGGTACTCAATGCAATGTGCTGGATTCCTTCACCGTTGTATTCACGAATAAACTCTTCGATTTGCGATTTGTCGTCTGATGACTCATTGATTGGAATACGTATTTTTCCACAAGGCGATGTCATCGCTCGGCTGACTAGCCCGGTTAATTTACCCTCTATATCAAAATAGCGGATCTCACGGAAATTGCCGATTCGCTCATAAAATCCAGACCATACATCCATGTGGCCCTGCTTAACGTTGTGAGTTAAATGGTCGACCTCAAATAGCCCAACACTTTGCTCGTGGCAACGCTGTTCTGCATCGGCATAAAAGCAAAAATCAACATCATAAATGCTCTGCTCACCATAACGATCAACAAAGTAAATCAAACTACCATCAATACCATGGATAGCCGGTATTGAAAGCTCCATCGGCCCTATTTCGGTCTGGTATTCAGAGCCTCCATTGTCCAATGCATACCGCATTGCCTCGCCACTATTTATTACCCGAAAGGCCATACCACACACTGAAGGGCCATGTAACTGCGCACAACGCTGTGCTTGGCTATGGGGTTGAGCATTGACAATGAAATTAATCTCCCCTTGTCTAAACAACCAAGCCTCTTTAGATCGATGCTTAGCGACTTCGGCAAAGCCCAAAGAGAGAAATAAGTCTTTAAGCTGCTCAATCCCCTGAGTATCCACCGCCGTGTATTCAACAAACTCGAAGCCATCAGTACCTAATGGATTGTATTTCCTGTCCATTTTTACCTCGCTGTCCATCTCTGTAGTGAATAGTCCTTATTAGCTTAACTTTGGTCTACCGCGACAAACATGAACAATTATGCCGATAAGTTGCTGGTAAAAAACGTGTCGCTATAAACGTAAACAGTATTTGCCAACCATCATTTTTTATACAACCTGTTGATTTAAAGTTCATTATAAATTGCCGCGCGTAACAATTGATTTACATCATGTAATTGTTGCTACTAGAGACAAAGAAACTTTGATTTACATCAGGGTAGAGCCTAACGAATCAAGGCTATGTTAACTGCCTCTGTTCCCTAGTGAGATATAACAATGAATCCAATTAATCGTGATCGCCTGGTAGAGCATTTCTGCCAACTAATTAAAATCGACAGTGAAACAGGCTTTGAGAAAGAGATCGCTGAAGCGCTAGCTGAACAACTTGGTGAGCTCGGCTTTGCTGTACATAAACTGCCTGTTCCTGAGCAGTACACCAACGGTTTCAACATCTATGCTCGCCTAGAAGGTACATTGGCAGACAGCGTCGTTATGAGCTGCCACATGGATACCGTGACTCCAGGCAAGAACATTGAGCCGATCATTGAAGACGGCATCATTCGCTCGAAAGGCAATACCATTCTAGGTGGCGATGATAAATCAGGCATTGCTGCAATTATGGAAGCGGTTCGTTGTATCCAAGCTGAAAACCTTGAGCACAAAACCCTAGAAATCGCCTTTACTGTCCATGAAGAAGGCGGCCTACACGGCTCAGAACACTTTGACATGAGCTTTATCAAATCAGACAAAGCTATCGTGCTTGATACCGGCGGCCCAATTGGCAGCATCGTAAATGCCGCGCCTGGCCAACAAAAAATTGTAGCCAAAATCATTGGTCGCCCTGCTCACGCTGGCCTTGCACCTGAAGAAGGTATTAGTGCTATCGGTGTAGCCGCGGATGCCATTACGCAAATGAACTTATTGCGTATTGATTCAGAAACCACCGCAAACATCGGCATTGTGGAAGGCGGTAATGCAACCAACATCGTTATGCCTGAGCTAAACATCATTGCCGAAGCTCGCTCGCTCAATAATGACAAGCTAACGAAGCAAGTTAACCATATGGTTGAAACGTTCCAAGCAGCGGCGGAAAAGCATGGAGCAACAGTAGAGATCGAATCTACACGCGCATACGATGGTTTTGTGATTGCCGATGACCATCCACATATCGAACAAATCAAAGCCTCTTTCAGTGCTATTGGTGCCGACCCAATCACCAAAGCAACCGGCGGCGGTAGTGACGCGAACAACTTTAATAAACTTGGTTTAACCACAGTGAACATCTCAACTGGCATGGCGAAAGTTCACACCACTGAAGAGTTCATTGCGATTGATGACATGGTTAAAGTCACTGAGTTTGTCCAGCATTACCTAACGCACTAATCATTTTCGATTAATTACCGATAAATAAACTCTTTAGGCCTGATAAATTTCAATTTATCAGGCCTTTTTTCTTGACCTTGCCCTAGGGGGAAGGCTTATTTTAAAGACTACTTGTTTGAATTGGTCCTCATATGCACGCAAAATCTATGCGTACAATTTGGTTAGTGTTGCTTACGGCATTGGCGCTTGTTGCGTCAAGTATGGCGTCGAGCAAATCACTAATGCCAATTCAAATGCTACAGATGAACGCTAGTAACCACAGTGGCGTTAGCTCTTGTACATCGCAAAGTCAGTCTGACAATCTGCCTGCTATGACAGAACACCACCGGATGATGTCAGACATCAGTTCGATGGAAGACTGCCCAACCAATAGCGCCATGCAGCATGATTGCTGTGATACAACCTGCCTTACGGTTGTTGCGGCACTCATCGGCGAGTCAACGGATATTATTCGTGTTGCTCATTCCGTCATTTTCCCCTTAGAGTCCAGTACCGACATTATCCACATGTCTCGCTCACTCTATCGTCCACCCAACGCATAATTTCTATTCATTTTAATTATGGCTTACGTCGCGATAACGCTTCGTAACCGTCTTATTTTTAATGCTCGCCGAATCTCTTCGCGTGCATATATTGTGAATGGATTGAATTGTGAAATTTCATCTAAATTTGGTGACGATCGCTTTCGCTACCGCGATGGGTACGATCACCCCTGTGTTGGCAAATGAGTTCCATAGCCAAGCTGTATCAATAGAACAAAAGGCAACGTCATCGCCTACAGCGACATTAACTCTTGAGCAATTGATTGAAATCGCGATAGAAAATGATGCAACACGTCGACAGTTCATTGAGTTGTCTAACGCGAGTCTAAATAGCGGCCTCGCCAAAGCGACCCTTGCCGACCCAACCATCAAAGTTGGTTTTGGTGGCGTGCCTATTGATAGTTTTCAACTTGATCAAGACCCAATGAGTAATATCTCTTTGGGTGTTATGCAGAAATTTGATCGCGGTGATACCACAACCTACCAAGCCCAACAGGCGCAAAATCAAGCACAGATCGGTTTATCTCAAGCCAACTTGCGTGCTAGAGAAGTCGCTATGCAAGTCACTACCCTGTGGTTGGAATTAGGCTACAATCGCACCGCCCAGCAATTACTGCAACAACAACAACTTTGGCTAACGCAATGGGTTGATAGTTTAGATAGTAATTACGCGCTTGGGTTAAGTGAATCGCAAGATGTAATTGGAGCGCAGCTAAAAGTCAGTCAAATTGAGCAAAAGCTGTTATCGAACCAACAAACTCAGCACCAGATTTTGGCGCAACTATCAGAGTGGTTCAGCAACGCTGATCCGCAAGCTAATCCTTTATCCGCGCAGGATATTTTGGCATCAAACCATGCCGACTGGTCAAACCTCGAAGCGATACTCGATACTATCGACCACAGCAATGCACGCTATGACCGCCTTCGCCTCCACCCAACGCTGCAAGCGTTAGAAGCCTCCATCCTAGCGGCAAAGTCACAAGTGGCTATCGCTGAAGAAACCTACTCGCCACAATTTGGTATCGAATTAATGTATGCCCATCGCCAAGCCAATAATATGCAGGGTGAACCTGCACCAGACATGCTCAGCGCCTACCTGACTGTGGATCTGCCTCTATTTACGGGTAATAAGCAAGATAAAGCTCATGCAGGGGCGCAATATCAAGTGGGAGCGCTTCAAGCTCAACGCGATGCGCTGTTAGCGAAATTAAACAGCCAACTCAATAGTTTACTTTCTACACGTCAGTTCAATCTTGAACGTATTGAGCGCTATCGTTTGTCACTGCTCAAGCAAGCCAAATCCCAACGCCTTGCTGTAGAACAAGGCTACCAGAATAACAGCGCCAACTTTGGTGACATTGTCACAACGTCAACTAACCAGTTAACGATTGAATTGGAATATCAGCGCTTAATCACCGACCTAAATATCACCAATAATCAATTAGCTAATCTACTGAGCAGCGTCGATATCCAACTCGCTCAGAGTTCAACACACTCAGCAAACCGCTAGGAGAAACAGATGAAAACATTAACAATAGCTTCTACTGCACTGTTGATTGGCGGCGCGCTTGGCTTTTCCATCAACCACTGGGTTATGCCTGGTACACATAGCACCATGGCCGCAAGTTCAGAATCAAACGCCACCAACGAACCGCTTTACTGGGTCGCTCCTATGGACCCGAATTATCAACGTGATAAGCCGGGTAAATCACCAATGGGAATGGATTTAATTCCGGTCTACGCCGAAGACTCGCCAAGCACCGAGAAAGCCGCTGGAACGGTAACAATATCGCCTGCGGTAGAAAACAATCTTGGTGTTAAAACCACTCAGGTTAAATTAGAGCCACTACGACCACAAATTGACGCTGTGGGTTACGTATCATTTGATGAAAGTACTCTGTGGCAAACCAACGTGAGAACCAGTGGTTGGGTAGAAAAGCTCTATGTCGACACTGTGGGCGAAAAAGTAAAGCAAGGCGATGTGCTGTTTACTTTCTACTCTCCCGATCTTGTTAAAGCCCAAGAAGAACTATTGAATGCCAATCGCACCGGGCGCAAAACCATTATCCAAGCCGCGAAACAACGCTTAAGTGCTTTAGGGGTTGATGATGCGCAAATCAAACAGATTTATCGCAGTGGAAAAGCCAAACAACATATAGAGATTAAAGCCATTGCTGATGGTGTTATCGCCAATTTAAATATTCGTGAAGGGGGATATTTATCACCCTCTCAAACCGTGATCAGCGCAGGTCCACTTGATCACGTCTGGGTTGATGTAGAACTGTTTGAGCGACAAGGTCATTGGGTGAAAAGCGGCAGTCAAGCAAGCATGAAGCTCGATTCTATCCCTTACCAAACTTGGCAGGGCCGTGTCGACTATGTCTACCCTATTCTTGATCCAGCAACGCGAACCTTAAGAGTCAGGCTAAAGTTTGATAATCCTCAAGGTGAGCTAAAACCGAACATGTTCGCTAATGTGACCTTAACACCAGTGAGTGACAATCAAGTGCTTACGGTGCCACGATCATCAGTGATACGAGCCAATGCGATGAGCCGAGTCGTATTAGCACTCGGAGATGGCCAATATCGCTCTGCTCGCATCGAAACAGGACGAGAAGCGTCTGATCGTATTGAGGTATTACAAGGCCTAGAACTCTCGGATCGTGTCGTGACCTCAGCTCAATTTATGCTCGATTCAGAATCAAGCCAAAGTGCGGAGCTGTCACGTATTAACGGCCTAGACGCACCAGCGCCACGAGCATGGGCCAACGGCCAAATAACCGACATCATGGCCGATCATCATATGCTAACCATCAATCACCAACCCGTTGAGCAATGGAACTGGCCAGCGATGGTGATGAATTTCACGCTGGCGCCGTCACTCGATATATCGACACTTGAGCAAGGCCAATCCATTCGTTTTGAAATGGAAAAAACACCTCAAGGTCAATATCTTATCACTCAGCTCAAACCTGCAATCAATCCCGTCGATCAGGTTTGGATTGACGGTAGCATCACGATGTTAATGAGCGACTTCAATATGGTGACTCTCTCACATGACAACGTTGACCCGCTAAAGTGGAAAGCTGGTGAACAGAACTTTTCAGTCAGCGACAATTTTGACCTTTCGCCGTTTAGTGAAGGACAGAGAGTGCGATTTCTAGTGGAAAATAACCGCGGTGAATGGCAATTGAAACAGCTAGAAGCACAAACTGGTGAACAAGGGGACACGCTATGATTAGTGCCATTATTCGCTGGTCAATTAACAATCGCTTTTTAGTGTTAGTTGCCGCGGTGCTACTGACTATCAGCGGTTTATACAGCGTCAAAAACACCCCTGTAGATGCTATTCCCGATTTATCGGATGTGCAGGTGATCATTAAAACCAGCTATCCGGGCCAAGCGCCACAAGTGGTAGAAGATCAAGTCACCTACCCCCTCACGACTGCCATGTTGGCAGTCCCAGGGGCTGAAACGGTACGAGGTTATTCCTTTTTTGGCGATTCATACGTCTACATTATTTTTAATGATAATACGGATATGTATTGGGCTCGGTCACGAGTGCTCGAATACCTCAGCCAAGTTGCGCCGAATCTGCCTGCGCAGGCAAAACCAACCTTAGGACCTGATGCCACCGGTGTGGGCTGGGTTTATAGTTACGTTCTACAAGATAAGAGCGGTCAACACGATCTCGCTCAGTTGCGTAGTTTGCAAGATTGGTTTTTGAAGTATGAATTACAAACCGTTGCGGGCGTTTCTGAAGTTGCGACTGTGGGTGGCATGGTTAAGCAGTATCAAGTTCAAATTGATCCGGCCAAGCTACGCGCTTACGACTTAACGTTACAGCAAGTGAATTCAGCAATTAGCAAAGGTAATCAAGAGACAGGTGCATCGGTTATTGAAGTCGCCGAAGCTGAACACATGGTGCGCACTTCTGGCTACCTATCGAGCATTGCTGATTTACAAAACCTTCCGATAAAAGTCACGCCCAACGGAACGCCATTGCTGCTGGGAGATGTAGCGGAGATAAACCTTGGCCCACAAATGCGTCGTGGTATTTCCGAACTAAACGGTGAAGGTGAAGCGGTCGGCGGAGTGATCGTAATGCGCTTTGGAGAGAATGCCAGCCAAGTGATCGATAACGTCAAAGCTAAGCTGTCAGAACTGCAAGCAGGCTTACCTAGTGGCGTTGAAATTGTCACCACTTATGACCGTTCTACCCTCATTGATTCGGCGGTCGAGAACCTGTGGCAAAAACTGGCTGAAGAATTTTTTGTGGTTGCAGTGGTGTGCGCGCTATTCCTCTTTCATATTCGCTCATCTTTAGTGATCGCGATTAGCTTACCTATTGGTATTTTGTCTGCTTTTATCGTTATGCATTGGCAAGGGATTAACGCCAATATCATGTCCCTTGGCGGAATTGCCATCGCCATCGGCGCAATGGTCGATGGGGCGATTGTAATGATTGAAAACGTCCACAAGCATATCGAAAAAACGCCCTTAACGGATGAAAACCGTTGGCAAGTGATCACTAAAGCGGCAGAAGAAGTCGGCGCTCCACTGTTCTTCTCATTGATGATCATTACACTCAGTTTTGTGCCTGTGTTTGCTCTCGAAGGCCAAGAAGGTAAGATGTTCTCTCCGCTTGCCTTCACAAAAACTTATGCGATGGCTGCTGCCGCAGGTCTTGCTATCACTCTGGTCCCGGTTTTGATGGGCTATTTCGTGCGCGGGAAAATCCTTCCAGAACATAAAAATCCAATCAATCGCGGTCTAATTGGGCTCTATCGCCCAATGCTCAACCTCAGCTTGCGTTATCCAAAAAGCATGATCTGCTTAGCGCTGGTGTTACTGGCATCAGCTTATTATCCAACCAAGCAGCTCGGCAGTGAATTCATTCCGCCATTGGATGAAGGCGATTTAATGTACATGCCTACCACCTACCCGGGAATTTCGATTGGTAAAGCACGTGAGTTGTTGCAGCAAACCAACAAGCTTATCAAGACCGTTCCCGAGGTTGAAACGGTATGGGGTAAAATTGGCCGCGCAGAAACCGCCACCGATCCGGCGCCTCTGACAATGATTGAAACGACCATCCAGCTCAAACCACGTGAAGAGTGGCGAGAAGGTGTCACCACGCAATCATTACGCAAAGAATTTGACGATTTGGTGCAATTTCCCGGTTTAACTAACGCGTGGGTGATGCCGATTAAAACCCGTATTGACATGCTTGCTACAGGGATAAAAACCCCTATTGGAATTAAAATTGCCGGTCCGGAGCTGAAAGTGATCGAGCAACTAGGGGCAAAACTAGAGCCTATTCTCGCACCAATCACAGGCACAACCTCAGTCTATGCCGAACGCGTGGCCGGTGGCCGTTATATCACTATTGATATTGATCGCCGCCAAGCCGCTCGTTACGGGTTGAATATCAGTGATGTTCAACAAGTCATCGCGACCGCTGTTGGCGGAATGAAGGTGGGTGAAACAGTGGAAGGATTAGAGCGCTATCCTATCAATGTCCGTTACCCACAAGAATATCGTGACTCGCTTGTAAAACTGCAGAACCTGCCTTTAATCACGCCAAATGGCGCTCGCATCGCCCTGGCCGATGTCGCGGATGTTCGGTACGAAGACGGCCCACCGATGATCAAAACTGAAAATGCACGACCAAATGGCTGGGTGTTTGTTGATATTGAAGGGCGAGATCTAGGGTCTTACGTAAAAGAAGCGCAACTCGCCGTGACCCAACAGTTAGCCCTACCAGCGGGTTATTCACTTACATGGTCAGGGCAGTATGAGTATATGGAACGCGCGAAAGAGCGGTTAAGTGTTGTTGTGCCAATCACGCTGGCTATCATTGTCTTACTACTTTACTTGAGCTTCCGCCGTGTGGGCGAAGTCTTGATCATCATGGCAACACTTCCTCTCGCATTGGTGGGCGGACTGTGGCTCATGTATGGCCTTGGCTTTAATTTCTCCATCGCCGTTGGCGTCGGATTTATTGCCCTTGCTGGTGTGGCCGTGGAGATCGGCGTGATCATGCTCGTTTACCTCAACCAAGCATGGGACGATAAAACTCGCAGCGCTACGCAAAACCAAACATTACTCACGCAACAACAACTTGACGACGCCATTAGCGAAGGGGCTGGCCTGCGTGTGCGACCAGTCATGATGACCGTGAGCACCGTTATTATCGGACTAATCCCGATTATGTATGGCCACGGCACCGGTTCAGAAGTTATGCAGCGTATCGCCGCTCCAATGATCGGAGGAATGGCGTCAGCATTATTACTGACACTATTAGTCTTACCCGCAATTTTTAAACTGTGGAAACAGCAACAGATCAAATCTAACCAAAAAACACTAACTCAACCAAACGAAATGAAATAAGGAAGTGATCATGAAATTTGTACTACTTATCGGCTTATTGCTCAGCACACCATTTACTTATGCGCAAAGCAACCATAAACACAACGACGATAGCGGCATGGAACATAAAAGCATGGATCATGCTAACGTCGAACATGGTAAGATAAAAGCACATGATATGAATCATAACGATATGCAGTCAATGCCGGGAATGACCAGCGTAGGAATGCCAGCGCAAGGCGCAAAAGCGGATAAGGTCGTTCATGTTATTCTCAGTGACGACAAACCCATTCAATTTAAAAAATCCGTCTCAATAGAACAGAACGATGTGGTGCAATTTGTGGTGATGAACACTGGTAATCAACGTCATGAATTTGCAATTGGTTCAGTAGAAGAGCTTAAAAATCATCACACTATGATGCAGCAAATGGCGGGGATGGAACATGACACCAGCAGCTCCATCCTTGTCGAACCCAAAAAAGACTCGCCAGTTTACATGGCATTTCCATGGTGATGAGCAAGTGAAGCTTGCCTGCAACATTAAAGGCCACCAGCAACACAGTAAAGCCATCGTCGTTAACTAAGTAAATAATTATCGCCCCCACAGCACAGATTGCCGTGGGGGCTTTCGCATTATAATCACCTACAGTTGATAATCGTTACGCTCATCATCCTGCTGCGAAAAATATTCAACAAACTCAAACTGCATCCGATGCTCATCCATGTAGTACACATTTTTACGATGGGGATGCTCGGCTCCAAAATGGTAAAGTTGATAGCCAGCTTGCGCCAAGCGATCAATTAGCTTTTCAATATTCGGCACTGCAAAGCCTAAGTGATTAAGCCCAGTAAATCGCTCTGTCCAATAAGGCGCTTTACCCGCCCCTAGTGAATCAATCGCAATATAAAATTGTTCATCTCCAATGTGAAACCACTCAATCTGTTCATCACGGTCATTCAAGTAACGCCCTTGCCCCCTCAAGTTCCATTCCGGAATCGCAACTAAGAGAAATTCGATGGTTTTGCGTGGATCGACGACGGATATATTGGCGTGTTCTAAATAGCTTTTCATGGTCTGAGTCCTTTCATTCATCTTACTGATTCATTTCCTTTGCAGCATGATGAACACTCTAATTCCTCAAGTTAACTTTAGGTAAAGCTGTTTTTTAATGGCCGGTTTTAAATTAGAGAGACGATAAAAGTAAGAAGATAGATGAAGGTTATAAAGGAGAAGATGAAAGCGTTACAGTGTCTCGTAATTAAACCGTGCTAATCGAGCCTCTGCTTCACTGCAATGAGTCAAGCTGATTAATTCAGCTAGCGTGATCGCTGGATGAGAGATAATCAATGCAGCCAATTGCTGCTCAATTGTTTGGGGTGGTTCTAACATCGTTAATTGAGATGAGATCTTCGTTAGAATAAATTGATAACTCACCGAGTCATGGGCTTTTAGTGCGATTTTAAACTGCTCGATATGAGTAAACTCTCCGCTAAGTTGCCAATGACGAGATCGCCTCAACCGTTTAAGTTCACAGCGATTTTCCAATGCCAATTCACGGGCGAGAATAACCGAAGTGCGCCCAATACGATGAATAAGCGAAGGCAATGAAATGGTAATAAGCAGATCGTTCATAGGAATAATTTAAAATCTCAATCAACAGACTTTAATCCAATTCCCAATAAAAAAACACCGAACAAGTTCGGTGTTTTTAATTCATCTATCTACCCTATTCATTTAAGGGTAATGATTACTGGCAGTTAGACAATAATTGGCGTTTACGCGGCTCTTGGATAAGTTTCCAATGGATACCTTCAATGGCACCGGCAAACTTCCACAACAGCTTCACATCGACATCACTACCATAGGTTTGCTTCACACGAGAAAAAACCTGTGCTGCACCTAACTCAATAAATTCTTCAACATCATCGATGCCTGCTTTTTTAACCATGCGCTCTAAGGTCAGTTGCATATTTGGCAAATCTCTTAGACGGCGATTGGCTGAAGAGCGTTTGTACTTACGCTGAGAAACAGAATGATCGATAGATTGCTTAACAACCTTATCAAGTTCCGCACTCTTCGTATTAAAATGCTCAGTGATGTCATAGTAATTTACAGTTGCTGTCGTTTGTTTCTTAATATGACGATACTTTTCGCAACCTAACGCAATGAGATCTTCATCCAAACCATCTCCACCGCGAATAAATATATGATCACTACTGATTAATGCGAACATTGCATCGTCTTTGAATAGACCCGTTCCTCCGAACATTGAACGCTTTTGGAAGTCACCAAATTTGCCAACATACTCAATAAACAATTGCTCTGTCATATCCATTGATCCTTTTAATCATTAACCCCGATTATTTGTGATCACCAGATAGCAGCGTTTTAGCGAAAAAATTTTTAGGGTCATATTGTGTATTTATTATCAAAAGCTTGACCCTTTATTTGATACCTAAAATGATAGTTAACGAAACAAATTAAGTCTGGTCATACTTCACATCAATAAGAGTCAAATTGCTTAAAAATGAGACAAAAATCACAGTGCCGGAATTCCGTTACTCGAACGTGTCAAAAAAACCACTCTTCGAGTGAGGTAGAATAACTTTCTGAAATATCATGTATCTCGAAGTGACCTTACCTATCTAAGTTGCTTGCTTGTAACAACATTCTTTATTTGCTTGTTTGCTAATATAAACGGTAAACTTGCCCCAAAATACATAATAATATTCCTATGAACCATTTATCTTTTTATTGGCTGCCCGAAAACCGAGAACTTATCGAAAAAGGTATTGAAAGTGAGTTCACCCACTTTCTCGAGAACTCGATTGACTCTGGAAAAATCACTCTCCCACCGATTCCAGAAGTCGTCCTCAACATTCAAAGACTATGCAGTCTTGATTGCACCACCATCTTCGATATCGCTGATTGCTTAATCTTCGATATCGCTGATTGCTTAGTTGAAGACCCAGGCCTTGCTGCAGTGGTCATTCGCGTGGCAAATTCCGTCATCTTCAACCGCCGTAACATTGAGTGTACTGACATTGTCACCGCGGTTTCTCGTCTTGGCATACTGCGAGTCCGAGATATTGTCACCGCACAATCGATCGAACAGCTCAAAAACTCTGTCAATCTCAGCGATGACTGTAACCGCATTCTCCGTAAAAGTGCTCGCACCTCAAAGGAGCTTTCTGCGACCATGGTGATGGTAGCAAAAGAGTTCAAACAAGCAGCTCCTCAGCAATATCAATACCTTGATTCCGATAAGGCTCTGTTGACAGGGCTTCTAGCTGACATTGGTTTGTTTTGTATCGTCAATGAATATTACCTCTACTTAGAACGAGGCAATTACCTCGATCCCGATCTTGCACTGCGTATCTTCAATTCAATCTGCCCTGCTGCCAGTAAATTGGTGTTGAGTAAATGGGGATTTGACCGTGACTTTATTGACGTTGCCACCAACCAAGACCACCAACAGCTTGATCTTGAAGTTAACTATTTAGATATCGCGCGTATCGCCAACCATATTCTGATGTTCCGCCGCAAGGATGATCGCCTCGATGAACACGAAATTGAAATCGATGTGACCGGCGCGGATATACTGTACAAATTAACCAATTTGGGAGATAGTGAGTTCACTCTAAAAATCAACGAACTCATCAGGGCTAGCGGTCTATAGCGCCTTAGGATTTACTATGTTCACAGGGATGTTATTCATCTTTGCCCCACTTGTGGTGGGGTATTTAATTGCGATTTCAAATCAACGTCTGCTCGATCAAATTAACGCCACTACCGCCCGCCTGGTTTTGGTGATTTTAGCGCTGATGGGGCTAAGTCTCGCTGCACTGGATAATTTAGGTGAAAATCTACAAACCATCTTAAGTTATACCGCGACCTTCTTTGTGTGCTTAGGTTTATGCAATATTGCGGTACTGCCTTTAGTGGACAAATTTCTACCGCTTGAAGCTGATGCAAAACAAACCCATTTACCCCTTTCTAGTATGGCGCTTGAATCCGTCAAACTTATCTTTGTCGTGGGTGGTGGCTTAGCGGTTGGTTTATTGCTGCCAATTGATCTCTCATGGGTGGATACAGCGAGCGAATGGATTCTTTTTATACTGCTGTTTTTTATTGGTATCCAATTGCGCAACAGTGGTTTAACGCTTAAGCAAATCCTAATTAATAAACAAGGAATGTGCATTGCGGCGCTGGTCATTGGTAGCTCGTTAGTGGGCGGTGCTATTGCCGCGATGATACTCGACATTGACCTTTACCGTGGCTTTGCGATGGCATCAGGCTTTGGCTGGTATTCACTTGCCGGTATCTTAATGGGTGATGCCTTTGGTCCAGTTTATGGTGGCGTATCCTTTATGATTGAACTGTTGCGTGAATTGGTCGCATTAGTGCTTATTCCACTGCTGATTCGCTCTCGTCCATGTACAGCGATCGGTTATGCAGGCGCAACCGCAATGGATTTTACTCTACCTGTAATTCAAACCACCGGCGGTGTCAGATGTGTTCCTGTCGCGATTGTCAGCGGCTTTATTTTGAGCTTGCTGGTTCCGGTAATGATGTTGTTCTTTGTCTCACTTGCGGGTTAGATCGCGGGAATTATGACAGAACTTCCTTAAACTAGAAGCCACTAACTCTATACTCACAATAACAACTAGGATGTTAACTATGAATCGTGTCATGATTGCATTGCTGCTCAGCGTTAGCTCAAGCGCTGCATTTTCCGCAGACAATGACTGTCTATCTCAGAAGTATGATGCTTATATAGAGGCATCAATGCATTGGTATGAAGATCTGTCTCAGCTCACTGCGCAGCAATACCCAGATTTAAAAGAAGTTAGCCAATGGTATTTAGATGCGCGTCGCAATCATTTCGACCTCAATGCTGCAGCGGTAAAATACTATTTAGCAAACGATGCAACTAAAGTGGCGACACAAAAGCCGGTTGAAGCTTGGCTTCAATTAGAGCAAAAAGAGATCAAAGCTCTCGCCGAGCGCGACGATGAGCTAGGCCAAATTGCAGCAAAAACCTTTGCTGATCGTCAAGCAGTACCACATAAACAAAACTATGAGTTACGCTCTGCTTTTGCCGATCTGCTCAGTCACCCAACTAAAATTGATGAAGCACTACAGCGCTACAATACGGCCATCGCCCAAGTTGAACTAATGAGCTGTAACTAATCGACTTATAAGCTGCCATTAAGCTTTCTACGACTAAATGGGCAAGTTGTCATCAATTTGCTTATTTAGTCGACACACCCTCTTCTCCCTTCGCTATCCATTTTATCTGTAACTTAAGTTTCTTTAATTAAGACGGGACATTGCTTTATTTTTCGTTTAGATTGTTGCGCTGCAATAAAAAGATAAGAGCAACGTAATTGCATGGTATCGGAACAAAAAACGGCTGACGTAAGCTTCGAGAGTTTACTTCGAATCTTTACCGTCCCTGAAGGCCCAGACTCAACACTCACTCAAATTGAAGAAGAGCTATCTCGTAACTTGAATAAGTTTCTGAGAGAGCACATCGTGGCGGAAGAAAAACCCCTGCGAGAAATCGAAAAGGATTTCTCCTGCGCGGTGATCCCCGAACAACCCGAGTTTGTCTCCGATCATACCCAGCATCTCCTTGATACGCTGGTGTCGCATTCCGTTCACACTTCTGCGCCAAGTTTTATTGGCCATATGACGTCCGCATTACCTTACTTTTTAATGCCGCTGTCAAAAATCATGATCGCGTTAAACCAGAACCTGGTTAAAATTGAAACATCAAAAGCTTTCACCCCACTTGAACGTCAAGTGCTGGGGATGTTGCACCGTCTGATTTATTCTCAAGATCACAGCTTCTATCAACAATGGATGCACAGCGCCAACCACTCTCTGGGGGCGTTTTGTTCTGGTGGCACCATTGCTAACATCACTGCCCTTTGGGTCGCACGTAACAATGCACTGCGCGCGCAAGGTCACTTTCGTGGTGTAGAAAAAGAAGGCCTATTCAAAGCCATGAAACACTATGGTTATGAAGGGTTGGCGATCTTGGTTTCTGAACGTGGTCACTATTCGTTAAAAAAAGCCGCTGATGTTTTAGGGCTTGGACAAGATGGTCTAGTCCCTGTCAAAACGGATGGCAATAACCGTATCTGCCCTGACGATCTCAAGTTAAAGATTAAAGAGCTGAAAGACAAAAAGATTAAGCCGTTTGCAGTCATCGGCGTTGCCGGTACGACTGAAACGGGCAATATCGACCCGCTTAAAGCGATGGCCGAAATCTGCCAAGCAGAAGAGTGTCATTTCCACGTTGATGCGGCTTGGGGTGGCGCAACCTTGATGTCAAATCGCTACCGTCACCTTTTAGACGGTATTGAACTGGCCGATTCTGTCACCATTGATGCGCATAAGCAGCTCTATATTCCAATGGGCGCTGGTATGGTGCTATTCAAAGATCCAAGTTCAATGAAATCCATCGAGCACCATGCGCAATACATTTTGCGTAAAGGTTCTAAAGATTTGGGTAGTCACACCCTTGAGGGATCACGTTCCGGCATGGCAATGTTGGTTTATGCAGCCATGCATATTATCAGCCGCCCTGGCTACGAATTATTGATCAATCAAAGCATTGAAAAAGCGCGCTATTTTGCTGACTTGATTGATCAACAAGATGATTTTGAGTTAATTTCACAGCCTGAACTGTGCTTACTCACTTATCGTTATCTGCCGCGCTCTATTCGCCAAGCGTTGGAGAAAGCGAGTACTGAAAAACGCGCTGAATTAAACGGACTATTAAACGAACTCACTAAGTTTGTGCAAAAACGTCAACGTGAAAATGGCCGTTCATTTGTGTCACGTACACGCTTAAATCCTGTGCACTGGGATGATTTACACACCATCGTATTCCGTGTTGTACTCGCAAACCCACTCACGACCTGCGACATTTTACAAAGTGTCTTAGAAGAACAGCGTGAAATTGCACAACATGGCGCACCTAGTCTGCTAGAAAAAATCAACGCACTTGCTAGTAATATATTAGCAAACTGAAATTTTCTTTCTGATTTATGTAACTCGGCATCATCAAAGACCAATTTATGTACGATGTGAGCCTTAAACGATCGAATTTGTGTAGTTTTCACAAAATATTGTTTGAGGCTTGTCATATTCTCATGAATTGGTTCGTATAAAAATTACTGTAATACTTAGGGTTAGGTTTATACTGGGTCAATGGCGCTGACGAAAAATTACGTTGTTAGAAAACATCTTTCTAGCTTACTTATAATGATAACTTCGCCCAGCGAGTTGTTCTCTATACCCTTGTGAACACTATGAATACATTAGAAAAAATACAGAAAAATCTAGAGAATTTCAGTAAGTCTGAACGCAAGGTCGCAGAAGTGATCATGGCTTCACCGCAAACTGCTATTCATTCTAGCATTGCAACATTGGCAAAAATGGCCGATGTGAGTGAGCCTACTGTAAACCGTTTTTGTCGCCGCTTGGACACCAAAGGTTTCCCTGATTTCAAACTGCATTTGGCACAAAGCTTAGCCAACGGTACACCTTACGTGAACCGTAATGTTGAAGAAGATGATGGTCCTGATGCTTACACGCACAAGATTTTTGAATCAACAATGGCTTGTCTAGATGTTGCAAAGAACAGCCTTGATCCTATTCAAGTGAATCGCGCTGTTGACCTACTCACTCAAGCAAAACGAATTTCGTTTTTTGGCTTGGGCGCATCTTCTGCCGTTGCAAAAGATGCACAAAACAAATTCATTCGATTCAACATTCCGATCACCTGTTTTGAAGACATCGTGATGCAAAGAATGAGCTGCATTAACTGTACAGATAACGACGTTATCGTTCTTATCTCTCATACAGGCCGCACGAAAAGCCAAGTAGAGATTGCTAATCTAGCGCGTGAAAATGGCGCAACGGTTATTGCGATCACCGCGAAAGATTCACCGCTTGATAAAGCAAGTTCGCTGTCGATTTCACTCGACGTACCAGAAGATACTGACGTGTACATGCCGATGGCAAGTCGCGTAGTTCAGATGACGGTGATTGATGTTCTTGCCACTGGTTTCACGCTGCGTCGTGGTTCTGGCTTCCGTGAAAACCTAAAACGCGTCAAAGATGCGCTAAAAGATTCACGTTACGACAAGCTGTCACACTTCTAAGTCGTGACAAAAATAATAAAACGGAGCCAACTGGCTCCGTTTTTCTTTGTTCCAATCTCTGATTAGGTTTGATGAGTTGGCGCGACGCCGCCACTTTCTCCCCATTCTGTCAGTAACTCGGCTTTTGCTTGTTTATCAAAAGATACCTCTTCACGACACTGCCCATCGCACTGGCAAACCTGCTGCAAAATGAACAGCAATCGTTCTTCTGTCAGTGGTATCGGGTTGCCTTTAATCGCGACAGATTTCATGGCATCTTCCGCCACTTTCTCAAATGAGGTACTGCATACACCAAATTCGGTTAATTCAGGTAGCGACAACCGATCTAACATCATATTGACCCACAAAACACCGTCTTCTCGACTGGCGTTGGTTCGTCCAGTCAAAATCTGCGCCATTTTACGGTATCGCATCAACACATCTGTTCTGCCGGCAAGCTTGGCCGCATCAATATTCTCTTTCATAACATAAGGCGCAAGACGCGCGGTAATCACACTGTGTGGAGCCGCCAATTTACCGCCCAGTGCGGAGGCTAAACCATGGGCTGCACCAAGTTTTGCATTGGTGATCGCCATTCCGCCAAGCATAGCGGCAAAAGATAAGTCCGAGCGCGCTTGAAAATCATCCTTTAGGCAACCCGCTACAATGGAACGACTCAAGCGGCGCAACCCTTCCTCACAGACCATATCGGTTAATGGGTTGGGATCGCCACACACATAGGCTTCCATTAAATGGGTGAACGCATCCATCGCGCCGCGACCTGAGGTATAAGCATCCGTGCCATAAGTCAGCGTAGGATCGACAATCGCCACATCAGCTAACATTTCTGGACTACGTAAACTCACCTTTACCCGATCTTGGCCGGAGCGCAACACGGCATTACGTGTTACTTCGGACCCCGTACTGGCGGTGGTTGGAATCGCAATGAAAGGGATAGGCTTGGTTTTTAATGGTACATTACGGCCAACAACTTCAACATAATCATAAACATCGCCTTGGTTGGGAATGATCGCCGATAGTGCTTTACCCATATCAATCACACTACCTCCCCCCATTGCCACCACCATGTCAGGCTTGAACTTGCGCCCTGCGAGTGCCGTTTCTTCCACCATGGTGATAATAGTTTATAAAGGTCATTTGTTTAAAAATGACCTTTATCTTTTATTTATCAATAATTTAAGCAACCGAATGACCTATAACTTCATCTTTAAAAAGATGAATTGGATCACCGTCTTTACCAGACACTATTGAACCTAAATTATCGATAAGGAGATAAAAATCATCATCTACAACTTTAACAGCGAAGTGCAAACCAGCCTTTTTCAACTCAATAGCATTAACAGGCTGCACATCAACGCCGAACATACTCAGATCGACTGTCTTGTTATGATTTTTTTGTAAGGTGGTAGGATCAACTTGAGCTATCAATTCTTGTTCAACGCCATAACGCAATTCGTTGTATGATGCAGCTAAACAATGAAGTGCAGTCAGATAGTATTCAGGAACGTCAGATAAGGCTGTTAGGATGTTAGGATGTTGTAGAGGGTTTTATA
>NZ_AFWF01000013.1 GCF_000222605.1 Vibrio ichthyoenteri ATCC 700023
AGTATCAAGAGGCTTTGTAACGATGCCATCTTTAATGTGGTTTGAAACCAAGACACTCCGGTTAGCTGATAGTCTAATATAATCTCCTTCTAAGTTAGCTGAGAAAAAAGTACCGCTTGGGAATTTGTACATTGGCTTTATAATTGAAGACCCTATCAAAGATTTAATTACAGGATCTTCTAACAATTCATCCGCTTGAGTAAAGGACAAATTAAATTTACTGGTAAGCTGTCGTAATGCTGCGTAAGAAGGATATAGCTTAGATTCCTTGCATTCTCCAAAAGCATCCCATTTAAATAATAATTCACCATCATTAACTTTAATATTTTCAGGAGACAAATCCAAAAAATCAGCTATTGAATGCAAAAGATCGTTTTCACTTAAGTTAACTTTTTCCACACTATTGGAATCAATCTTGTCACCAAAACTATGCTGTATCACATTAAGTGGATTTTTCTTTATTTTTTCCAAATAAAATTTCTTTTCAGATTCCGAATTAAAACATTTAGTATCAGGCTTTTTAGCAATGCAAGGTCTATTTATTTTATCTTCATTCTTCGCTTGCCTGACCTTTACAAGGTTAAGAGTAAGTTCATACTTGCTTAACTTTTCCGCTGCACTTGAACGATGCAATACATAAGTTCTAAATTTATCAATAATCCGCATATAATCCCCTATAAAAAATTGGTCGTGATTCAAATCAGTTGATTCAAGGATAGAATTCTCGTTCAATGAATGTTCCGATCACCTTGTCGTGCATTTTTTCAGATTTCGAAAAACCGATAGTTCTACGTACTAAACGTTTTAATCTGGAACGCAAAATCAGATTGGTTCGCTCAATCCGTTGAGTGAATCTCTTGCCCACAACATGTTTTTCCCTTGGTAACTCTTTTGCGTAAACATTGAAGTCGTCTGTAAAAAGAAACTGATGTCGAACTGCTTTAGCAAAGTAAGTCATAAGCACAGAGCATCCGTATTACGTTGACCAAATGCGTGAGCAATGATGCGCTTATAGCGGGACTCCCAAGCATACCAAAGCCAGCGGCGATTTTTTCTTTTACATTTGGATTTCGAGCTTCGTAAACGTAATCAAGTTGAAAACTCTTTAGACACTCGATACATCTGAAACGAGGAAAGCCAGAATGCCCCTTTTAGTGTTTACGGACGGGCTCGTTTTATTACAGAAACGACATTGAGCTTGGATAGTAGCCATGATTGAAAGCATCAGAAATCAGGAGGATACATTAATACACTTCAACCAACTTGAGTCATGACCGAAAATCTTAATTTTATAAAAAATACCACATATAAAAGCTAAACTTACGTGAATAATCCTAAAATATCGTTGTTACCAAAATCCATTGGTCGTGACTGAAATCAGTTGATTCAAAGGTAGAACTCTCGTTCAATGAATGTTCAATTAGTCAATGCTTTAAGCACATCATGCCATTTAGATATACCTCTAGATCACCATCTCAAATTGACACAAAAACATGAATGTCATAACCTATATGGCATACACTATAAGATCATTACTTAAACGTCACGTTGAGGAAACTATGTACATCTTTGGTTACTTAAGAGCATCAACTTCCGATCAGAATGCAAGACGTGCCAAAACTGCATTACAACAATTTGTACAGCAAAAAGGCTCTCGGATAGCTGGATGGTATATAGAAAACGAATCAGGCGCATCACTACAAAGACCTGAACTTTTGCGTTTACTTGATGACGCCGCTATTGGGGATGCAATTATCATTGAGCAGATAGATCGGCTATCACGTCTAGATGAAAAAAGTTGGTTCACGTTAAAAGAAATGCTGCTTAAAAAAGAGTTAAAAGTGATCAGCTTAGACTTACCAACTAGTCACATTGCATTCTCCCCACAAATAACAGACGAATTTACCAACTCGATGATAAAAGCCATCAACAGTATGATGATGGATATGCTGGCAGCAATAGCGAGGAAAGATTATGAAGATCGCCGCCGTCGTCAAGCAGAAGGGATAACGAAGGCGAGAGAAGAAGGAAAGTACCGCGGCAGGCAAGCAGATCTTGAGTTACATGAAAAAATATACCAGCTCAGAGTTATTAATAGACTAAGTATTAGCGACACAGCAAAGTTAGCCAATGTATCCACTCGAACAGTCATTCGTGTAGCAAAGAAACTAGTGAACGAACGTTCAGTAGAACAATAAAAAAGCTATTGTCGTAAGCCTTAACCCTATATACATAAAGCCAGAAGAATACTATTCTTCTGGCTTTATAAAGAACTACAATACTTTCAGAACTTCGACATCGATTTTTGTTCCCATGAAATCCTTATCGATCTCACCGAAGATCTGCACTCTCGTCTCAGGATTAGCAACCTGTCCCCACCATTTGTCATGATCAATCTCAACTGATATATCGCTTGTACCGTCAGTAAATAAATACATTTCTCCACCTAAAGACGCCTTAAGATAACCAGTCAATGTAACCGGCATATCGTCACTAAAAAGTCCGGCATCAAGCACTTGTTGCACTGACTTAATCCCTTGGCTAGGTCCTTGAAAGCCAACAACGGAATTATTAACGCCAGAATAGCCTTGAGCAAAAATAGAAGTAGAGGTTGTTAAGGCTGCAAGAGTTAGAAGTAATTTTGTTTTCATCGAATTATTATCTCTCATGATATTAGACGAGATAAAGATACCCTACCGAACCTGAACGCAACATTAACCAGTTATTCATAATTACTCTGGTCGTAATAACATAGATTTTGCGAAACGTTCATTCTCAGTTCAGCAACAAGCAGTAAGATGATGTATTAATCAAAAAAAGAGACAACACAATGAAAACTAAACTTTTAATAACCACTTTTGCACTAGTCGCTTCTAGCAGTGTTTTTGCACAAGGTTTCGTCGGAAATACCTCTCAGACTCAGTCTGGTTTTTCAGGACCAACTCAAGGAATTTCAACAGTAAAGCAAGTTCTTGACTCGGGAATGTTCAGTGACGATATGCCGGTTACATTGACAGGCCGAATCAAATCTTCACTTGGAGGAGAAATGTATCTGTTTGCCGACTCAACAGGTGAAGTAACAGTAGAAATTGACCACGACAAGTGGTTTGGTCAATCAGCCACACCAACAACAAATGTGCAAATTATGGGTGAAATTGATAAAAACATGTCAGGTGTAAAGGTAGACGTAGACGCGATAAAAGTTCTGTAGAGTATTAATATTTTCACGAATGCTTCACATAATGTGAGCAATAATAAAGCAATATAAATCAAT
Organism: Vibrio ichthyoenteri ATCC 700023; assembly: GCF_000222605.1. Classification (GTDB taxonomy): domain Bacteria; phylum Pseudomonadota; class Gammaproteobacteria; order Enterobacterales; family Vibrionaceae; genus Vibrio; species Vibrio ichthyoenteri. Next base: position 3,275 of record NZ_AFWF01000013.1, read on the forward strand.
GAGAATTTTGAAATGAAAAAAACATTACTTGCAGCGGTATTAGTGAGCGCCTCCTTCAGTGCTATTTCAGCGCCCTATATTGGCCTAGAATACGGTTTTGGTTCAACCAGCCACGACGCACAAAGCAATTTCACCTCATCCCCAGTAAAACTAGACCCATCAAATGAAGATGGCATTCTAAGTGGGTTTGTAGGCTATTCATTAACACCATCTTGGGCAATTGAATTAGGCTATAGCCAATTTGATTTAGACGATGATCGCTCTCTCTTTGTAAAATATGACCCAGCCACACACGTAAAAACAGAAGAAGAATGGGAAGCTCATGTAAAAGCTAAGCAATTCAGTCTGGCGCCTGTATATACCCATGAACTAACGTCTAAATGGAAAGCAAAATTTAAAGCGGGCTTAACTTACACCCAATATGATGTAAGTGGCTCACACTATCTTGAAGAAGAGAATGAGTTCACCGATGTTGAGAAAATCACACCTAAAGATAGTTATTCAAGCTCGTCTAATGAGATCGGCGGATTAATTTCAGTGGGAACGGAATATGAGGTATACCCTCAATTGACACTAGGTGCGAATGTAAAATATCAGTTTGATAGCTTTGCTAACACGGCATCATTCAACATAGGTTCAACCTACTACTTTTAAAAAATAGTGACATAACCATCAAAGGGCTTGGCATAATGACCAAGCCTTTTTTATTAACAATCAATCACTTAACATCTTGGGCACTATGTCGACAACGAATATCGCGCTCGTTTATAACTAACTATGAGCACCAATTAAGCCCCTGGATCTGGCATCGGCTTATTGCGGAGAAGGTTGTGACAGATGACCCAAAAATCCACCTTTTTTGGTCTACTTGGTCGAACATTTAACGGATATGCACTTTCAACATGGAAGCGCATCTTACCGCGCTCTTTCCAAACGCGATAAACTACTTGGTAGTTAACATCATTACCTTCATCGTCTTTCAACATACAACTACAGTAACGCGTGTAACCTCCGTGATAGCAGAACTGATCTGGTAACGTCTCGATAATTTGTGGTAGGTGGAGGGATAGCATATATCGAGTCTCATCGAAAACACGCAAGTCTGGTTGGTATGGATACAGCTGTTCTTTTGCCACTTCTTCGCCGCGGCGAATACTTCGAGTAAACGTATGGTGCGATAAGGTGAAAAATAGGGTATAGCTCTCGTCACGTTTTGGATGAGTAAATGTAATTTTAAGAGCGTCTAGGTGGGATAAGTCAAATTCCTGCTCATCAACTTTGAACGATTTCCACTGCTGGACAGCACGATCAGGAAGATTGAATAATTGCTTTTTCGCCATTTATGTCGGTTTTTCCTTACCCCAAAAATAACAAAGGCTCCATCTAGGGAGCCTCGTGAACTTATCAGATAAGTCCAATTCAGAACGTCATTACCGGACACTGCCCCGACCCTCAAGATAAAGATAATCAATTAGGTTACGCGATGTCATCATTCAAATATCAGGCTAGAACCATTCAATCTGAACAATGTCTGCTGCATCGTTTAAATAGATATTAGTGCAATAATGATATGCGAGTCAAGATTAGTGTACGTGATTTTTACGTATTTTATCCGTAATTTAGCGCTAAAGGTCTGCTGGCGACTACTCGCCTCCCCATCGGGCGATGAGGTCACGAAGAAGAATCCAAATACACGGAACTTGAAGTGGTGTTTAGCATCACTTCAACCAGTTCCAGCACAATGTGTGCTATCAAAAAAATCAACTTATGCACTCTAATATTATAGATAACGAATGGCCTCTGTATTGCAGATAACGAATCATTTTATCTTTTTCATTCTGCTCTTGAGGGAGACGATCACCAAATTTTTTCTCTTTCGCTTTGAGGCAAAGTTCAAACCAATCAACATCCGTATCCTCCAGAACTTGCTCAATGACTAAAGAATCAAGCCCCTTCTGTCTCAACTCTTGACGAATGCGAGACAAGCCATGGCCTTTAGCTAGTTGTTTAGACACTTCCTTTTCAGCCAGACGCTCATCGTCAAGATAGTGATGCGATAGTAACCGCTCCATTACCAACTCTACAATTTCACTTTCTTGCTCACGAGCTAGGTAACGACGCAGTTCGCCGGATGAATAATCTCGTTTAGCCAACAAAGCTACAGCAAGATCATATAACTGTTCTTGAGACATAAATTAACCAGCGCCTATATTCTTAAAAAGAGATTACTAAATATCCACAATCTTAAAACTTTTCAATACTGTAAATAAAAACAGTTTGATTTAAGTGCACGTAAACTTGTGAAAAATGTCAACACAAAATATGACATATAGATATATCTAAATGACATATGTACTAGGTTGCGCAAAGTGTGTTTTGAGTTTGTTTCCCATTTTGATTAAATCGTTCGATTCGTTTACTATGAACGAAAAGGATATTGTTATGCAAACATTGACCGCGAATAATGCGAAAACAAAATTTGGTGATTTGTTAATGAAGGTTCAGCGTGAACCGGTTCAAATCTGCAAGAATGGCTCCCCTGTGGCAGTTATTATGTCATGTGATGAATATGAACAACTTGAAGCACTAAAGCTAATGATGGTAAAAGCTCGATTCGAACAAGCAGAAAGAGACATCATTACTGGGCATCTGGTTGATGGTGACGCCTTTATGGAGCAATTAGATCAAGGTAAGTTTGATTAATGGGAGTGTATAAACTTTCTTCTTCGGCGCAGTCTGATCTGATTAATATTCGTCGTTATACTCTCGAGCATTGGGGGGGAACACAATGGGCCAGTTATTTTAATGAGTTAAAGCAATCCATGTCTCTATTGGCGAAAAATGAGCTGATTGGGGTGGATATTCCTAACCTTGGTCATAATTATCGTCGGTTTCCGCTTAAAAATCATGTTATCTATTATATAAGAAAGCCAGATCATATTGTTGTTGCCGCTATACTGGGACGAAATATGTCACCGACGAAACATTTCAAACGATTGTCTTAATTTATCAATGGGGCAGGGGGAAATGAGCCTTGTTCAAGACTCGCTGTCCGTTCAATAAGTCACTCGTGACCATTAATCTATTCCGGTTAACAGGCATAGTTGATGAAAAGTTTTTGCACAAAACTAACAATCATATACTTAATTCCGATATAGTGCAGATGCTTGATTTAGGGCGACTTTTTTGGAATTAGGGACAGGAATCTTGCTACATCCGTGAAGGTCGCCCGCTCTTGTCATTGAGCATGAGTGGGCAGCCTAATTGACGCGCTACTTAAAAGATCACAATCTACCATATCACTTTGACGTTCGAAGCCAGTTTTAAGAAACTACTTTGTACTGCGCCGTTTGGTCGTAAGTGCAATCTCTGGTCTTTGTTCATGCGTTCTTCGTCGCATCGTTTCTTGCGAGACGGTTATTTTCTTATGCTCTTTTAGCCACTGCTCTAAGCGAAATTCCATACCACCAACAACCTCATGCGGATACATTAGGAAGTAACTAACACCGGGATCATGTTAGCCAATACTAGACAAAATCTGCAATGACAGGATAATACTGCTACAAATGCACTTAGCTCCAATACTTATGATTGTTCATCCAAGCGCTATTACTGATAGACAACTGATTAAGAAATTAATTCGACACGAATTAGAGCCAACATGGTCTGATATGACGGCGTATCCAGATCTATCCTGGGTCATTCCACTTGTTACTGAAGAACTGTTTATTGCTGCAACAAAGCACACCAATGGCAATCAAACTAAAGCGGCCAAAATGCTTGGCATTAGCCGTGGCCACTTTCGCTGTAAGCAAGATAAGTTCAAGTTGAAAAATATTGAATCAGTGCCCGTCTAAAATAAGAATCTGTGTCAGAAAACAGTTATGTACGAAAAACCAATAAGCTTTGTCCCAAATGT
>NZ_AFWF01000012.1 GCF_000222605.1 Vibrio ichthyoenteri ATCC 700023
TTTTTGTTTTACTTTGCTTTGTGAGCGTCTGGGTTACCTTTACAGGTTCCATCACCACATTTACCGTATAGGTACAAACTGTGGTTAGTCAGAGTCACGTTGTACTTGGCCGCAATCTCACGTTGACGTTCTTCAATCACGTTGTCAGAAAACTCGATCACTTCGCCACAATCAAGACACACTAGGTGGTCATGATGATGTTGAGTTGATAGTTCAAAGACAGATTTACCGCCTTCAAAATGGTGGCGCGTTACGATTCCAGCATCATCAAATTGGTTTAATACTCGATAAACAGTCGCAAGACCAATCTCTTCACCAAGATCGATCAGTTTTTTGTACAACTCTTCAGCACTGATGTGTTGGCAGTCAGGTTGCTGTAGTACTTCTAATATTTTAAGTCTAGGTAGTGTTACCTTGAGACCAGCATCCTTGAGCGCTTGATTATTGTCTGACATATACTTTCCTGTTGATGATCTGCAGTGTTGAACAGAATTCAATATTGTCACCATTATAGGGCAGGTTACGATAACAATAAACCACGAACTTCAAAGGGTTACTCATATTTATTGTAAAGTTGTGGGGTGTCACGGATAAAACTGGTCTAATCAGTTACAATTCATTAACTTTAGTTGGTTGGGTATTAGCGTAGTTATATGAGTTCTTTATTTTCAAGGGTTTACAGGCCTGGTTTTGTTAAATTTGCTTTAAATGTTTGGCCGCCATTTTGGGGGGCTGGGATAAAAATCCTCTTTATTAGCGATGATTTCCGCCAAGTAAGGGTTCGATTGAAGCTACGCTGGTGGAATAAAAATGCCAATCGCAGCCAGTATGGCGGCAGCATATTTTCACTCACAGATCCTATCTATGCGTTGATGCTTATGGGGATTTTAGGCGAGCAGTATTTTGTATGGGATAAACAAGCAAGCATTGACTTCGTTCAGCCTGGACGAGGCGATCTGTTTGCCGACTTTGATCTATCGATGGGGCAACTTGATGATATTTATCGTCAGACTCATTTTGGTGATAAGAGTTTCCCTGAATTCGTCATCCATATAAAGGATGAGCAAGGCGAGGTTGTTGCGAAGGTACAGCGTAAGCTCTATGTGCGTAAAAAGCCGCAATACCGCCAAATGGAAGACAATGAGGTATAAAAAAACCTCCCGTAGGAGGTTTTTAGAAATTAGCCTTCTAGCTCAGCTAGGCACATTTCATCGTAAATCTGTTTACACCAGTTGTTTACACGCTCTTCGGTAAGTTCTGGTTGACGATCTTCGTCAATGCATAGACCAACAAATTGGCTGTCGTCGCCCTCAACAAGGGCTTTAGACGCTTCAAACTCGTAGCTTGCCGCTGCAGTGTAACCTAGGATTGTGCCGCCTTTTGCTTCAACGATGTCACGTACTGTGCCCATCGCATCACAGAAGTACTCTGCGTAATCTTCTTGATCACCACAACCAAAAATAGCAACAAGCTTGGTAGAGAAATCGACTTGCTCAAGTTCTGGGAAGAAGTCATCCCAATCACATTGCGCTTCACCGTAATACCACGTAGGGATACCGAGTAGAAGAAGATCAAAGTTATCAATGTCTTCTTTGCTGCTTTTCGCAATGTCTTGAACGTTAACTAGTTGTTTACCTAGTTGTTTTTGAATCATCTTTGCAACAGCTTCGGTGTTACCAGTGTCACTACCAAAGAAGATACCTACACTTGCCATAGAATCATTACCTTTACAATTGTCTACTTATTAGCATTTGGCTAAGAGTTAACCTAAGCCTGTTCCTTCCCAACTTAGCTGAATTAAACCTTTAACGATAAATCCAGCACAACCGAGAAACAGAACTAACCACACGATGCGACGCCCAAAAGGAGGAACATTACCTGCCTTCAATACATCTTTAATCGCCATACCAATTAAGAAAAAGATAGCGGCGAACAACAGGTCGAGACCAATAGACTCGATCATGTTCATGTAGTCGTAAAGCATGGTATCCCTTTATGCTAATTTACTTGCGCAGCACTATACCACTGTTATTCACCAAAGTTAATGCGATCGTCTCTCACTTTATGCTTATACCTTTATAAATCAGTATCGCTGCATTCTACGCGATTAAAATCGTTGTTAACCGTGTTATCGCATCGCTTTAAAGTTATCGGTTAGTGTTAAATCATTGCGTTATTGAGCAATAAATTTACGAATAGTACGCAAAACCTCTGCTGGCTTTTCCGCGTGCAACCAATGCCCTGTATTAGCAATGACGTGTGCTTTTACGTGCTGAAATTGCGCTTGGATCTGTGCTTGATGCGCGGGCAGCAGGTAATCAGAGTCGGCACCTTTAATGAACAAGGTAGCAGTGGCAATCTTGTTGATAGGCTGCCAGCCAATAATATTGTCGTAGTTGTCCCAGAGATTTGCGACATTAAAACGCCAAGCAAGGTGATCATCATGTTTATACAGGGATTTACTCAAAAATTGACGCACGCCTTCAATTTCAATGTGCTCAGCGAGAATAGCCATTGCCTGTTTACGGTCGGTTGGTTTATGCGCCTCGACCGCTTTTAGGCCGGCAAACACGTTAGTATGGCGATGTTGGGTGTATGCCACTGGGGCCATGTCGAGTACGATCAGTTGTTCAACTTGGCTCTCTAGCTGTTCAGCCACTTTGATCGCGACCTTACCACCCATAGAGTGGCCAATGAGCGTGAAGCGCTCTATGGCCAAATGTGTGATTAGTTGGGCAACGTCATGGGCTTGATCTGCATAAGAATGATCGCGCGAATGTGATGATTGGCCATGGTTACGGAGATCGATACTCAATACTTGGTGATCTTGTTTTAAGTCGCGCGCAAGAAGACCAAGGTTATCGAGATTACCGAATAAACCGTGGATCAAAACAATGGTGTGACCCTCACCTTCGAGTTTGTAGTTCAGCTGTTGTGACATTTTATCTTATTCGTGACTGGTTTAACGTAGAGTCTGAGAGAAGATCTCGCTATAATCGCCACAGAGTTTAAACATAGAGATTGTGAAAAGCGAATGAAAACAATTGAGGTTGATGAGGATCTATACCGTTACATCGCAGGTCAAACCCAACATATCGGTGAAAGTGCATCCGATATTTTGCGTCGATTGTTGAATGTAGATGGACAAGTTCAGGCCGCTCAACAGCAACCTATCATTGAGCCTATCGGCTTAGTGGTGAGTAAAGATGCTGTTAAAGAAGTTCAATTGGATGGCGTGAAAGAAATGCGTTCTCTGTTGATTTCAGATGAGTTTGCTGGCCTTAAAAAAGCCATTGACCGTTTTATGCTAGTTCTTTCAACGTTACATCGTATTGATTCAGAAAGCTTTTCGGAAGCGACTCAAGTTAAAGGTCGCAAGCGTGTTTACTTTGCTGATAACGAGCAGACTTTGCTTGCTAATGGCAACACCACCAAACCGAAAGCGATTCCAGCATCACCTTTCTGGGTGATTACTAATAACAATACCAGTCGTAAAAGACAAATGGTTGACCAACTCATGTCACGGATGAGTTTCCCTGCAGACTTAATTGAAAAAGTAACCCTCTCAATCTAGTTTGTAGCACAGAGCCTCATAATATTCGTTCACACAGTTATGAGGCTTTTTTGTATCTATAAAATTTAGAAAGGATGTCAAAATGGCTATGCACCCGAGAGCTGGACAAAAGGCTCAACAACAGGATTTACACAATATTCCTGCGTTAGTTTCAAATTACTTCTTATTGCAACCTGAACCAAGTAACCCAGCACACAAAGTTGAGTTTGGTACATCTGGTCACCGCGGCACGGCAGACAAAGCGACGTTTAATGAAAACCATATCTTGGCGATCGCACAAGCGATTGCTGAAGTACGTGCCGAGCAAGGCACTAAAGGTCCGCTGTTTGTGGGTAAAGATACTCACGCATTGTCTGAACCAGCATTTGCCAGCGTACTTGAAGTGTTGGTGGCGAATGGTGTCGAAGTAATTGTTCAGCAAGACAATGGCTACACGCCAACTCCGGGTGTATCTCATGCTATTTTGACCTACAACCTTGCACATCAAGATAAAGCGGATGGCATTGTGATTACGCCATCACACAACCCACCGCAAGATGGTGGTATTAAATACAACCCGACTCATGGTGGCCCTGCGGAAGATGCGCTGACTAAAGCGATTGAAAACCGTGCTAACGTTCTGATTGCTGAAGGTTTGCAAGGCGTGAAACGCATGCAGCTTGCCGAGGCGAAAGTATCACCACTGTTTAAGCAAGTGGATCTGGTTAAGCCTTATATTGATGATCTAGTGAATGTCATTGATATGGAAGCGATCCAAAAAGCCAACTTAAAGCTCGGTGTTGATCCATTGGGTGGTAGCGGTATCGATTACTGGCGTCAAATTGGTAAAGCGTACAATCTCGATCTGACTTTGGTGAGCGAAGCCATTGATCCTACGTTCCAATTTATGTCATTAGATAAAGATGGCGTGGTACGAATGGATTGCTCATCGCCATACGCAATGGCGGGTCTGTTGGCGCTTAAGGACGATTATGACTTGGCATTTGGTAATGATCCTGATTACGACCGCCATGGCATTGTGACCGCAAAAGGTTTGATGAATCCAAATCACTTCTTAGCGGTCTGTATCGATTACCTGTACCGTCATCGTCAAGGCTGGGGTAAAGAGGTTGCGGTAGGTAAAACACTGGTTTCTAGTGCTCTGATTGACCGTGTTGTTGCCGATCTTGGTCGTGAACTATGCGAAGTGCCAGTTGGTTTTAAGTGGTTTGTGGATGGCTTATACAGCGGCCAGTTTGGTTTTGGTGGCGAAGAGAGTGCAGGGGCATCGTTCCTGCGTAAAGACGGCACACCTTGGTCAACCGACAAAGATGGCATCATTCTATGCTTACTCGCGGCGGAAATTACGGCAGTAACCGGTAAAAACCCACAACAATATTACGAAGAGCTAGCGGCGAAGCATGGCGAATCGAAATACAACCGTATTCAAGCGGTGGCAAATGGGCCACAAAAAGACGTATTGAAGAAGCTTTCTCCAGAGATGGTCGCTGCCGATACGCTTGCTGGTGACGCGATCACTGCTCGTCTTACGCACGCACCAGGCAATGGCGCTGCAATCGGTGGCCTGAAAGTGACCACGGAAAATGGCTGGTTTGCCGCTCGTCCATCAGGGACTGAAGATATCTACAAGATCTATTGCGAAAGCTTTAAAGGTGAAGAGCACCTTAAGCAAATCGAGCAAGAAGCTCAAGAGATCGTAAACCAAGTGTTCAAGGACGCCGGTTTATAGCATCAAGTTTGATGTTGATAAAAAAGAGCTGACGAAAGTCGGCTCTTTTTTTGAGAATCGAGAGGCGAGAATAGAGCAAAAGCGTCGAGCGCAGCGTTCTGTTTTCGCTTCTCATATCTCGCTTCTCATATCTCGCTTCTCGTATTTTCTCGCTTCTCGAAGCGTAGCGTTCTGCTTTTCACCTCTCGTCTCTCGAAGCGTAGCGTTCTGCTTTTCACCTCTCGCTTCTCGAAGCGTAGCGTTCTGCTTTTCACCTCTCGCCTCTCGAAGCGCAGCGTTCTGCTTTTCACCTCTCGCTTCTCGAAGCGTAGCGTTCTGCTTTTCACCTCTCGTCTCTCGAAGCGCAGCGTTCTGCTTTTCACCTCTCGCCTCTCAAAGCGATGCGTTCTTCTTCGCTCACCCGTGCGGCCAGCGATCGGGCACTACAAACCAAAATTGACCGTCTTTGGTTTGGGCATGGATAAAGCGCTCAGGACTGGGGTTAATCGGCTCTAACTGCTCTCCTAAGCCAATCGCCCAGCGCTCTTTTGGCAGGTGAAACAGCGGTTGCTTGATTTGTTTAGATTGCGAGTAATAACACCAATAGCCATTGATGAGTTGGCCATTGAGCGGATAGCCAAGACAATGGGTTGGGATAGTTTCGTCACTAAACGGGTTGGTATAGAGTCGCCCTTGCATCAACAAATGATGAGATGCCACTTCAAGCTGTGGATACTGCTGGTGGAAGGTGTCAGAACAAGACATTGCCAATTGATGATTGAGCATGCGATCGAGCTTTTTATCAAGCTGATCATGGGCATTGGGGCCAAACCATGTTCCTTGATGCAGTAAGTAAAATTTGATCGCCACTTCCCAATGCTCAAGTTGATCGCGTTGCTGGTTATGCAATAACAGATCAATAGCACCGAGCGTTTTACCCGCTTGGTTTAGCTGTATTTCTTCCATCGCAACGTGGTAAATGTCACTGTGCTTGAAGGCTTCAGTACACAAGTGTTGATAAAGAAAACCTAAGCGGCGATTACCATGATACTGGCTGTTCTTAGCAAGAGGTTGTACCTGCAAATGGCTGATATCACTAAAGGGCTGATCGGCTGTAATCAGGTTAGGCTGGGTAAGAATCCAATCATAAAAATCAGTCAGGGCAGTCATGATAATCCGTTAGCAATTGTTCGCGTTTTTTTCGACATTAAGCAGTGAAGTTGCTATAACCACGACAATACACGTCGCTCAAGTCAGGATACTGGAAAGTAAGATGAATAATCTACAACTAGAAAAATTACTTAACGAAAAATTGTCCCCTCAATTGATCAAAGATTACAGCCCAAACGGTCTGCAAGTCGAAGGGGCGGCTGAGGTTAACGTCATCGTGACTGGCGTCACGGCGTCGCAAGCGTTAATTGATAAAGCGGTTGAGCTTAACGCCGATGCGCTGTTGGTGCATCACGGCTATTTTTGGAAAGGCGAACCAGACCCAATTAGAGGCATGAAAGGTAAGCGCATTCGTACCTTGATTAAAAATGACATCAATCTATTGGGTTATCACTTACCACTCGATATTCATCCTGAGCTGGGTAATAACGCGCAATTAGCCCGTTTGCTTGAGATTGAAGTAGAAGGTGGCCTTGAAGGTCATCCTCAATCAGTGGCAATGTTTGGTCGCTTAAAACAGCCTCTAACGGGTGCTCAGCTTGCGGAACGCATTAATCTAGTGCTCGATAGAGCCCCATTGCATATTGCGCCTGACAACGCTGACAAGTTGATTGAAACGATTGGTTGGTGCACAGGCGGTGGTCAAGATTACATTGAATTGGCGGCGCAACACGGCTTAGATGCGTTTATCTCTGGTGAGATTTCAGAGCGTACCACTTACAGTGCGCGTGAGCTTGATATTCATTACTTCGCTGCAGGCCATCATGCAACGGAGCGCTACGGTATTAAAGCGCTGGGTGAGTGGCTAGCCGCTGAGCACGGTTTGGATGTGACCTTTATTGATATCGATAATCCGGTTTAAGGGCGACTTTGTCTTGAAGAACGCTTTGCTTCGAGAGGCGAGAGTTTGAGAAGCGAGAATTTGAGAACCGAGAGCGGACTTCGTCCTTTGAGAGGCGAGAATAGAGAGCTTAAAAGCGAGATCCCCAACTCGCTTGTGCCTCGCTCTTGAGGATGACGATAAAGTTCAGGACTTAAACGATGTCATTCTCGATAGCGACGAAGGAGCGTAATCGGGAATCTCTCGAATCTCGCAGCGAAGCGTTCCTGAGAGCGCAGCTCGTTTTCGAATCTCTGTTCTCGCACCTCTAAAAAGAAAGGGTTGACGCTTTCACGCCAACCCTCACAATTATTCGCTTCTCGCTTCTCGCTTCTCGCTTCTCGCTTCTATTCGCGCTCGTGAATTGGTGCAAACTCGCGTTGTGTTTGACCAGTGTAAAGCTGACGAGGACGACCGATACGGTTAGCAGGATCACTGTGCATTTCATTCCAGTGTGCAATCCAACCGATGGTACGAGACATCGCGAAGATAACCGTAAACATAGAAACAGGAATACCAATCGCTTTAAGAATGATGCCTGAGTAGAAATCTACGTTCGGGTAAAGTTTCTTCGATACAAAGTACTCATCAGACAGTGCGATTCGCTCAAGTTCCATCGCAACATCCAGCAGTGGATCTTGGATATTAAGCTCTGTCAGTACTTCATGACACGCTTCACGCATTACCGTTGCACGAGGATCGTAGTTTTTGTAAACACGGTGACCAAAGCCCATTAGTCGGAATGGGTCATCTTTGTCTTTCGCGCGCTCAACAAACTCAGGAATGTTATCGACACTGCCGATCTCTTCCAACATCTTCAAGCAAGCTTCGTTTGCGCCACCGTGAGCAGGGCCCCAAAGCGATGCAATACCGGCTGCGATACAGGCAAATGGGTTAGCACCAGAAGAACCCGCTAGACGAACCGTTGAGGTTGATGCGTTTTGCTCGTGGTCTGCGTGCAGAGTGAAAATTTTATCCATCGCACGGGCTACAACAGGGTTCACTTCGTATTCTTCACATGGGTTAGCAAACATCATGTGTAGGAAGTTTTCCGCATAGTTAAGATCGTTGCGTGGGTAGATGAATGGCTGGCCAATGGAGTACTTGTAACACATAGCCGCCAATGTAGGCATTTTGGATAGTAGACGATATGCCGCAATTTCGCGGTGAACATCGTTATTGATATCAAGTGAATCGTGGTAGAAAGCTGCAAGTGCGCCAACCACACCACACATAACCGCCATTGGGTGTGCATCACGACGGAAACCATGGAAGAAGCTAGCGATTTGCTCATGCACCATAGTATGACGAGTGACGGTTGTTTTAAATTGTTCGTATTGCTCACGAGTAGGGGCTTCACCGTAAAGAAGAATGTAACAAACTTCTAAGTAGTCAGCATTATTCGCTAACTGATCGATAGGGAAGCCACGGTGTAGTAGGACACCTTTGCCGCCATCGATGTAGGTGATTTGAGATTCACAAGATGCAGTGGCAAGAAAACCTGGGTCAAAGGTAAAGTAGCCATTTGCTCCAAGTTTACGAACATCGATTACTTGAGGACCAATTGTCCCATCCATAATCGGCAGTTCGATTGGCGCTTTACCTTCAACGTGAAGGGTCGCTTTCTTATCCGCCATAACAATCTCCTTTGTTTATTATTTAATCCATCCAGGATGTTTATGTGCCATTTTTGTACGTCTCTTCACGTGCAAAGTCAATTATTCTCCTCTGATGTGTGCACTTGTTATTATTTTTTGCGCGTAATAAGTTAAAAATCTGGTCTGTGTAGCAAAAATTGTTACATCAATTGTATTAGAATGTTGCCAATCGTATAGTAACGATGTGAAATTTGAGAGAAACCTAATAAATTCAAGGGTCGAAAGTAATATTTTATAGATTCTCGGATGTTGTTGTTAACATTGTGTTTACAATTTTAGAGTCTTATTTGGTGGCTTTTTGTTAACTTAATGTTAAATTTTGTTGGGTTCAGCTCTCGATTTCTTTAATAACTATAAATGCTCTAGTGAGCTGAGTGAGCAAGCCCGTGAAAGAAAGAAAGTCAAGACCTGTAAACCTAGACTTGCAAACCATGCACTTTCCGATCACTGCTATCGCATCCATTGTCCATCGTGTGGCGGGTGTGATTACATTTGTAGCAGTCGGTATCCTGCTGTGGTTGCTGTCTCTATCTCTATCCTCCCCTGTAGGATTTATGAAAGCGGCTGACCTAATTGATGGTTGGTTCGTAACATTTATTCTGTGGGGCATACTAACCGCTTTAGCCTACCACATTGTTGGCGGTATCCGTCATCTGCTGATGGATATGGGCTATTTTGAAGAACTCGACACAGGTGCGTTAAGCGCTAAAGTCTCTTTTGCTGTGACTGGTGTGTTGTCGTTACTTGCGGGGATTTTGGTATGGTAAAACACGTTTCATCCTTTGGTCGTAACGGTGTACATGATTTCCTATTGATTCGTGTCACTGCCATTCTTATGACCTTATACACGATCTACTTGGTGAGCTTTTGCGCGTTCACCGATATTTCTTACGTTTCTTGGACCCAATTTTTCGCGGGAACCTTCACCAAAGCCTTTACCATGGTGACGCTGACTTGCGTATTGATCCATGCGTGGATAGGCCTCTGGCAAGTTCTGACTGACTATATCAAATGCGCCAAATTGCGTGGTGGATTGCAAGTTGGTGTGGTGGCATTGCTATTAGGTTACTTCTTCTCTGGTCTGTTTATTTTGTGGGGTGCGTAAGTGTCTATTCCAGTTCGTGAATTCGATGCCGTAGTAATCGGCGCAGGTGGTGCGGGCATGCGTGCTGCACTACAAATCTCTGAGCAGGGCCTTTCATGTGCGCTGCTGTCTAAAGTTTTCCCAACTCGTTCTCATACGGTTTCTGCTCAAGGTGGTATTACGGTTGCGCTTGGTAATGCGCACGAAGATCATTGGGAACAGCATATGTACGATACCGTGAAAGGCTCCGATTACATCGGTGACCAAGACGCGATCGAATACATGTGTAAAAACGGTCCTGAATCGGTGATTGAACTTGAGAAGATGGGCCTACCTTTTTCTCGTTTTGATAACGGTACAATCTATCAACGTCCGTTTGGTGGTCAGTCGAAAAACTTTGGTGGCGAACAAGCCGCTCGAACAGCTGCGGCGGCTGACCGTACAGGTCATGCGTTATTGCACACCTTGTATCAACAAAACATCAAACACAAAACCACGGTCTTTTCAGAGTGGTATGCGCTTGATTTAGTCAAAAATGAAGACGGCGCCATTCTCGGTTGTACCGCACTTTGCATGGAAACGGGTGAAGTGTGCTATTTCAAATCTAAAGCAACGATTCTGGCTACGGGTGGTGCAGGGCGTATTTACGCATCAACCACTAATGCGCACATCAACACCGGCGATGGTGTTGGTATGGCAATTCGTGCCGGTGTACCAATGCAAGATATCGAAATGTGGCAGTTCCACCCAACCGGTATCGCTGGCGCAGGTGTGCTGGTGACGGAAGGTTGTCGTGGTGAAGGTGGTTACCTTCTTAATAAAGATGGCGAACGTTTCATGGAACGTTACGCACCCAATGCCAAAGACCTAGCAGGTCGTGACGTGGTTGCTCGCTCAATGATGATTGAGATTCGTGAAGGTCGTGGCTGTGATGGTCCTTGGGGTCCACACATTAAATTGAAACTGGATCACTTAGGTAAAGAAACTCTTGAGTCGCGCCTACCAGGTGTATGTGAGTTATCACGCACCTTTGCTCACGTCGATCCAGTCAAAGAGCCAATTCCAGTTATACCGACTTGTCACTACATGATGGGCGGTGTGCCGACCCAAGTTTCTGGCCAAGCGATTAAACAAGATGACGCGGGTAATGATGTTGAAATCCAAGGCTTGTTTGCCTGCGGTGAAATTGCATCAGTATCGGTACACGGCGCAAACCGTTTGGGTGGCAACTCATTGCTTGACCTCGTGGTATTTGGCCGCGCAACGGGACTGCACCTTGGTGAAGTGCTGAATAAGCAAGCAGAGGCGAAACCTGCAACAGACGCTGATATTGAGCGTTCACTTGAGCGTTATAACCGTTGGGAAAACAGTACTGACGGTGAAGATCCTGCTCAAATTCGTAAAGACCTTCAGCAGTGCATGCAAAATAATTTCTCGGTATTCCGTGAAGGCGATGCAATGGCCAAAGGTCTTGAAGAGCTAAAAGTGATCCGTGAGCGTCTGAAGAATGCGCATCTTGCTGATAAATCGACGGAATTTAACACCCAGCGTATTGAGTGTCTTGAACTCGAAAACTTAATGGAAACAGCTTACGCGACAGCCGTTGCCGCTAACTTCCGTACTGAAAGCCGTGGCGCTCATGCTCGCTTTGACTTCCCTGATAGGGATGATGAGCAGTGGCTATGTCACTCCATATACAACCCTGAGACTGAAGCAATGTCGAAGCGTAATGTGAATATGGAGCCAATACATCGTGAAGCTTTCCCGCCGAAAGCTCGTACATACTAAGGGAGGATAAATGATGAAAATGAACTTCTCTTTGTATCGTTACAATCCAGATGTTGACGATAAACCATATATGAAAGACTACATTCTTGAGGTAGAAGAAGGCTCAGACATGATGCTTTTGGATGCGCTGATTCTACTCAAAGAACAAGACCCGACAATTTCATTCCGTCGCTCATGCCGTGAAGGTGTGTGTGGTTCCGATGGTTTGAATATGAACGGTAAAAATGGTCTTGCTTGTATTACACCGCTATCAGCGCTTGCTGGAGATAAGATTGTTATTCGTCCGTTACCGGGACTTCCGGTTGTTCGTGACCTTATCGTAGATATGACGCAGTTTTACGATAATTACGCGAAAGTGAAGCCGTTCTTGCACACCGAAGGGGCGTTGCCACCATCACGCGAGAATCTTCAAACGCCAGATGAGCGAGCACATCTTGATGGTTTGTATGAATGTATTATGTGTGCATGTTGTACAACTTCGTGCCCATCGTTCTGGTGGAATCCGGATAAATTTATCGGTCCAGCGGGTCTATTAGCGGCGTATCGTTGGCTAATTGACAGTCGTGATACTGCAACAGATGAAAGATTGTCCGATCTCGACGACGCTTTTAGCGTTTTTCGTTGCCATGGCATAATGAATTGTGTAAGTGTTTGTCCTAAGGGATTAAATCCGACCAAAGCAATTGGCCATATCAAGACAATGCTGGTCAATCGCTCAGTGTAGATAGAGATAAGATTGCCGCTGTTCATTGATGAACAGCGGCTTATTACAAGCTCGGGATAGACCGAAGCAAACGTGAAAACTACTGGTTAAGGGAAAATATGCACAACGGCGTGATGAAGGCATGGCTCGAGTCTTCACACTTGGCTGGCGCCAATGCAACGTATGTAGAGGATCTCTACGAACTGTATCTAAGTGATCCCGATCTGGTAAGTGAGGAGTGGATTCGTGTATTTGATGGGCTGCCTAAGCCTGATCAGGATGTAGTTGAACAACCGCATTCACGTGTCCGTGATTACTTCCGTCGACTCGCTCAAGAAACAAAGCATTACAATGTCCAAGTTAGTGACCCCGATGTCGATGCTAAACAAGTTAAAGTACTTCAGCTGATCAATGCGTACCGTTTCCGCGGCCATGAAGCAGCTGAACTTGATCCCCTCGGTCTATGGAACCGCCCTCCGGTGGTTGAACTAGATCCTTCATTCCATAATCTTACCGAAGACGACTTAGAAGAAAGCTTCAACGTAGGTTCATTTGCTATTGGTCAAGAGACCATGCGATTGAAAGATATTCTTGCTGCGTTGAAAAAAATCTACTGTGGTTCTATCGGCGCAGAATACATGCACATCATCGATACTGAGCAAAAGCGTTGGATTCAACAACGTTTAGAGCCAGTGGTTGGTGAACCTCAGTTTTCTGCAGAGGAAATGCGTGACTTCTTAGATGAATTGACTGCAGCGGAAGGCCTTGAGCGATACTTAGGCGCGAAATTCCCTGGTGCGAAGCGTTTCTCATTGGAAGGTGGCGACGCCATGATCCCAATGATGAAAGAGCTGATTCGTCATGCGGGTAAAAGTGGTATGCGCGAAGTCGTGATTGGTATGGCCCACCGTGGTCGTCTCAACATGCTGGTTAACGTTCTGGGTAAAAAGCCGCAAGATCTGTTTGATGAGTTTGCCGGTAAACACGGCGAATCATGGGGTACCGGTGATGTAAAATATCACCAAGGTTTCTCGGCTGATTTTGCTACACCGGGCGGCGATGTTCACTTAGCATTGGCATTTAACCCTTCTCACCTTGAGATCGTCAACCCAGTGGTTATGGGCTCGGTACGTGCACGTCAGGATCGCCTCGGCGATAAAGATGGCAGCACAGTACTGCCAATCACCATTCACGGTGACTCAGCAATCGCGGGTCAAGGTGTAGTGGCAGAAACATTCAATATGTCACAAGCACGTGGTTATCGCGTCGGCGGTACGGTGCGAGTCGTGGTCAACAACCAAGTTGGTTTTACCACCTCTAACCCACGCGATATGCGTTCAACCATGTACTGTACTGATATTGCAAAAATGGTGCAGGCTCCGATCTTCCACGTTAATGCTGATGATCCAGAAGCGGTGGCATTCGTGACGCGAATTGCGCTTGATTACCGTAATGAGTTTAAGCGTGATGTAGTGATTGATTTGGTTTGTTACCGTCGCCATGGTCACAACGAAGCGGATGAGCCGAATGCGACTCAGCCGCTGATGTATCAAAAAATCAAAAAGCACCCAACTCCTCGTAAACTTTACGCCGACGTTCTAATTGAACGTGGTGACTACGATATTGAAACCGCCACGCAGATGGTCAATGAGTATCGTGATGCGCTAGATCGTGGTGAAGTTGTGGTGAAAGAGTGGCGTCCAATGGCGTTACACTCGGTTGATTGGTCTCCGTACCTTGGTCACGAGTGGGACACTCAATGGGACAGCCAATATGGCAGAGAACGTTTGGTTGAACTTGGCCATCGCTTATGTCAAGTACCTGAAAGCCACAAGCTGCAAAGCCGTGTAAACAAGCTTTACAACGATCGTATCGCGATGATGAGCGGCGAGAAAGCGGTTGACTGGGGTATGGCTGAAACATTGGCTTACGCCACCTTAGTTGACGATGGCAAGCGTATCCGTATTTCGGGCCAAGATGCTGGCCGTGGCACCTTCTTCCACCGTCATTCCGTTTTGCACAATCAAACAGATGCTAGTACCTATATTCCACTGGCGAATGTGCATGACAAACAAGGTCCATTCCAAGTGATTGACTCGGTGTTGTCTGAAGAAGCGGTATTGGCCTTTGAGTATGGTTATGCAACCGCAGAGCCGAGTGGTTTAACCATTTGGGAAGCGCAATTTGGTGATTTTGCCAATGGTGCTCAAGTCGTGATTGACCAATTTATCTCATCGGGTGAGCAGAAATGGGCACGTCTATGTGGCCTGACAATGTTGTTACCTCATGGTTATGAAGGTCAAGGCCCTGAACACTCGTCAGCCCGTTTGGAGCGCTACCTACAATTGTGTGCAGAACAAAATATGCAGGTGGTCGTTCCTTCGACTCCGGCTCAGGTTTACCACATGATCCGCCGTCAGGTTGTGCGCCCAATGCGTCGTCCTCTGATCGTGATGTCTCCTAAATCTCTTTTACGTCACCCATTGTGTACGTCGAGTTTAGAAGATTTATCAGCAGGTACATTCCTTCCAGCGATCCCTGAAATTGATCAACTGGATGCGAAGAAAGTTAAGCGTGTTGTGTTCTGTTCGGGCAAGGTTTACTTCGACCTACTTGAGCAGCGTCGTAAAGATGAACAACAAGATGTTGCAATTGTACGTATCGAGCAGCTTTATCCATTCCCTCTGGAAGAAGTGAAAGCCGCGATTGAAGCGTACACCAATGTCGAAGACTTCGTTTGGTGTCAGGAAGAGCCTCAAAACCAAGGTGCTTGGTACTGTAGCCAGCATAACTTCCGCGCAGCGATTCCAGCAGGAACGGATCTGAAATACGCAGGTCGTCCAGCATCAGCATCGCCCGCTGTAGGTTATATGTCGGTTCACTTGAAACAACAAAAAGCGTTGGTTGAAGATGCTCTGACGATTAGTTCAAACACCTCAGATTCTAAAACCCCGAATAAAGAACTAGAAGTATAAGGAAGATAGAAATGACAATTGAAATTCTGGTTCCAGATCTACCTGAATCAGTCGCTGACGCAACCGTGGCTACTTGGCACAAACAACCGGGCGATATTATCGCTCGTGATGATGTTTTGGTTGATATTGAAACAGATAAAGTGGTTCTTGAAGTTCCAGCACCAGAAGCGGGCATACTTGAAGCCATTATTGAAGTTGAAGGTGCGACGGTTTTGTCGAAGCAGTTAATTGCCAAGATCAAACCAGGAGCGGTTGCTGGTGAACCAACAACCGACACGACGGAAGAGTCTCAAGCTTCCCCTGATAAGCGTCATAAAGCATCTCTAACGGAAGAGAGCAACGATGCACTAAGCCCTGCAGTTCGTCGTTTATTGGCTGAGCATGGTCTGGAAGCTCATCAGGTTAAAGGTACCGGTGTTGGTGGCCGTATTACTCGTGAAGACATTGATGCGCATTTGGCTAACGCGAAAGCGGTGCCAGCAGTGCAAGATGAAATCGCACCAGCGCCGGCTGCTGCTCGTAGCCAAAAGCGTGTACCAATGACACGTCTACGTAAGACGGTGGCAAATCGTCTGCTTGAAGCGAAGAATAGTACCGCGATGTTGACGACGTTTAATGAAGTCAACATGAAACCAATCATGGACTTGCGTGCACAGTACCAAGAGCAGTTTGAAAAGCGTCATGGCATTCGATTGGGCTTTATGTCGTTCTATGTAAAAGCGGTAACGGAAGCGCTAAAACGCTACCCAGAAGTGAATGCATCGATCGATGGAGAAGACATCGTTTACCACAACTATTTCGATATCAGCATGGCGGTTTCTACGCCACGTGGCCTAGTAACACCAGTGCTTAAAGACTGTGACACATTGGGTTTCGCCGATGTTGAAAAAGGCATTAAAGAGCTCGCAATCAAAGGCCGTGACGGTAAGTTAACGGTTGATGAATTGATGGGCGGTAACTTTACCATCACCAATGGTGGTGTGTTCGGTTCTCTGATGTCAACGCCAATCATCAATCCGCCACAATCGGCTATCTTGGGTATGCATAAGATCCAAGACCGTCCAATGGCCGTTGATGGCAAAGTTGAAATCTTGCCAATGATGTATTTGGCATTGTCTTATGACCACCGTTTAATCGATGGCCGTGAGTCAGTGGGCTTCCTTGTGACCATTAAAGAGTTACTTGAAGATCCAGCACGTCTCTTATTAGACGTTTAATATCGCTGAAACGTCGAGTTATCGCCGATAGCTCGACGCTTAAAGTGGCAGAGGCTAGACTCGCTCAACGGTCCGGCCTTCATTTGAATCGTATTGCGATTGATTTGAGAAGACCCTACAGACGTAAAAGCAGTGCTCAAACTGTGACGTTATGGAAATTATAAATCCCTTAAGGGAATAATAAACGGAATATCAAAATGAATTTGCATGAATACCAAGCCAAACAGCTGTTTGCAGAATTCGGTTTGCCTGTGCCAGAAGGCTACGCTTGTGACACCCCACAAGAAGCGTTTGAAGCGGCGGGCCGTATTAGTACTGAGAAGAAAGTCGTTAAGTGTCAAGTTCACGCTGGTGGCCGCGGTAAAGCGGGCGGCGTTGAATTGCACGATACGAAAGATGGCGTAAAAGAATTTGCGCAAAAGTGGCTAGGTAAAAATCTAGTAACTTACCAGACTGACGCCAATGGTCAGCCGGTATCGAAAATCCTAGTCGAAGAAGCGTCAAGCATTGCTAACGAACTTTACTTAGGCGCGGTTGTAGACCGCTCGACTCAACGTATTGTATTCATGGCTTCAACCGAAGGTGGCGTGGAAATTGAAAAAGTAGCGGAAGAAACGCCGGAACTTATTCATAAAGCGGCTATCGATCCACTCGTTGGCCCTCAGGCATATCAAGGCCGTGAGCTGGCGTTTAAACTGGGCCTTAAAGGCGACCAAATTAAACAGTTCGTTAAGATCTTTATTGGTCTTGGCGAGATGTTCGCGCAATACGATCTTGCGCTACTTGAAATTAACCCTCTGGTGATTACTGGCGATGACAATCTATTGTGTCTCGACGGTAAAATTAATATTGATTCAAATGCACTCTACCGTCAGCCAAAACTGCGTGAAATGCACGATCCTTCGCAAGAAGATGAGCGTGAAGCACATGCAGCTCAGTGGGAGCTAAACTACGTCGCACTGGATGGCAATATCGGCTGCATGGTGAATGGTGCCGGCCTTGCGATGGGTACGATGGACATCGTTAATTTGCACGGTGGTCAGCCAGCTAACTTCCTTGATGTTGGCGGCGGCGCAACCAAAGAGCGCGTAACAGAAGCCTTTAAGATCATCCTTTCTGACAGTAATGTCAAAGCGGTGTTCGTTAATATCTTTGGTGGTATTGTTCGTTGCGACCTAATTGCCGAAGGCATTATTGGCGCAGTTGAAGAAGTTGGTGTTGAAGTGCCAGTGGTTGTGCGCCTAGAAGGTAACAACGCACCACTTGGTTCGCAAAAATTGGCTGAAAGTGGCCTAAACATCATCGCTGCAAATTCTCTATCAGAAGCTGCAGAAAAAGTCGTAGCGGCAGCGGAGGGCAAATAATGTCAGTACTAATTAACAAAGATACCAAGGTTATTTGTCAAGGTTTCACGGGTGGTCAGGGGACTTTCCACTCTGAGCAAGCAATTGCTTACGGCACAAAAATGGTTGGCGGTGTGTCACCAGGTAAAGGTGGTCAAATGCACCTTGGCCTACCGGTATTTAATACTGTGCGTGACGCGGTTGAAGTAACGGGTGCAACCGCATCGGTTATTTATGTGCCTGCGCCATTTTGTAAAGATGCCATTCTTGAAGCTATCGATGCTGGTATCAAGCTCATTGTCACGATTACAGAAGGCATTCCAACGCTTGATCTGCTGGATGTAAAAGTACGTCTTGATGAAGCGGGTGTGGTGATGATCGGTCCAAACTGTCCGGGTGTGATTACGCCAGACGAATGTAAGATCGGCATTATGCCTGGTCACATTCATAAGAAAGGTAAAGTCGGTATCGTATCTCGTTCGGGCACCTTGACCTACGAAGCGGTTAAGCAAACTACAGACGAAGGCTTTGGCCAATCGACGTGTGTTGGTATCGGTGGTGACCCAATTCCGGGTTCAAACTTTATCGATATTTTGAAACTGTTCCAAGCCGATCCAGAAACCGAAGCGATTGTGATGATCGGTGAAATCGGTGGTACGGCAGAAGAAGAAGCAGCGGCATTTATCAAAGATAATGTCACTAAGCCGGTTGTGTCTTATATCGCTGGTGTAACAGCGCCTCCAGGCAAACGCATGGGCCACGCAGGTGCCATCATCTCAGGCGGTAAAGGTACGGCAGAAGATAAGTTTGCCGCGCTGGAAGAAGCGGGTGTTAAAACGGTGAAGTCGTTGGCTGATATCGGCAAAGCACTACGCGAGATTACCGGCTGGTAGTAGGTAACGGTTAATCAAACGACAAAGGCTCAGCATTGCTGAGCCTTTCTTTTTTAAGGCTGTATAGAATTGAGAATTGAGAATTGAGAATTGAGAGTTGAGAATTGAGAGGGAGGCCTTTCTTAACCTAACTTCGCTTCTAACTGGGCAAGCCGTTGCTGCAATTCTTGCACTTGTGCTTCCAATTGAGTGATGCGATCCGATTCCGGTTTTGCCTCAGCGGCTACTTCAATTTTTGGCACTCGGCTGCTACTTTTCCAACTTTTAATCGTACTAATGAGTGCAGGCATCGGCACGGATGTTTTTAGGCGTGCTTTGACCAATGCGACGGTTGGCTCTTTGCCTTCAGCAATTAAGGCGGTAATGATTTGCTCAAGTTCTAGGCTGACATCTTTAGTAAGCATTGACGGTTCCTTTTAGCGTTGTAACGTCATTGTTGGCTATTAGAGCATCATAGCGATTCGTCTTGTTGTTGGCGAATGGAAAAATAGGAAATCATCTGTGCGAGATCTCTTACATGCCGTGTAGGAAAAACAACTTAGTAAACCACTACATTTGTCGACTTAATGCTGTAACCTTATGACTTGTAAGGTAATGATGATTATATACTCACGGCAAGGTTGTGTAATTGTGACTTTGAGCAATTGTTTCTAGCTTAGATTCGCGTAAATTAGTCTTTGTCGAATGGAGTTTGACAAAGAAACACAACCACTAAGGATGTGGTTATCTTCAGGAAGAAGAATTTAAGTTCGTCCGGAGTGATGAACTAGCATGGAGCAAGGACTGACGAAGGATCTCACAGTGCAAAAGGCTTAGCACTGGCATGGAATGCGTAGGACATCTCTAGGATAGAGAAAGGACAGCATTAGGATGATGCAAGGGACACCGCTCAGGGATCAAGTGAAGTGCGCTAACGGGGATTGGTTAGCTAATAGGAATTAAAGGACACCGCTAGGATAGCGATGGACGGAAATTACTGAAGGATTCAGTAGCTATTAAGGATGATGCATGGAGCATCTATAGTGGCTGGATTGCTGCGAGTGAGACTATAGCCCCGATACTCACGTGTCGGGGCTTTTCTTATACAAAAAATAAATCTAACAACGTCAATTCTAAAAATAAACAAACATACCTATTAGATTAGAGAAGCTTAGCAACAAGGGTTCAGTCAAAGACAAGCGCCTGATTCGACAATCAGTGACGCTAGATAAATAAATCTCTGCACCTGCTAAAGACTCACCATTTAGGTATTTCAGTTTGGCTTAACATTCGGCTTAGACTCTAGCTTATAAAGATAGAGCGTCTTTTAAAAATATTGTTTATAAAGCAAGGAAGTGTTGTGACTATTGTAACTCGCCGAGCGTTATTGGTACCCTATAACGAGTCGTTACAGTCGGATTTTTTGGTTCTTAATTGTTGCGCAAAAAATCGCGCTTACCTGGATGGACCGCATACCGTTGCTACCGCTAAACTGCTATTTCAAAATATCTTAAATGATGAAACCTTATATGCTCGCGCAGTGCTCGATAGCCGTACTCGTGATTATATGGGGCATATATTTATTAGTCATCTCGATAGCGAGCCAGAACTGGGGTATATTTTTGATAAAGCATATTGGGGACAAGGGATAGGCTACGAAGCGCTTAAGGCATTTTTTAGTAAAGCGGTGAGAGATCTGCAATTACATAAGATCAAAGCGACGTCGAATATGGCTCATACGGCTTCAAATCGTCTGTTAGAAAAGTTGGGTTTTGAGCTAAAAGGCCAAAGCAACAATGACTTTGGCCCATACAATGAGTATCTATTTACATCCGATGAGGTGGCAAATGAAACTTTGCTACATGAAATCCTCGCATGATCAATTCGCCTTGGTAGCAATCATCACCCAGGGCTGAAAACTCAAATTGATAGACACTATGCCAACGCCAGACTCCGTCTGGCGTTTTGATTTTATGACTTTTCAATGCGGTGCTGATCAGTTGCAGTTCCAGTTGTTCACACTTACGTTGAATCGCTATTTTAGCCAGTTCAGATTGGCGACGTTGCTGCCAGAAAAGCATACACACAAAGCATAACGCCAAAATAGCCAATAGATCAGAAATCATAAGTCTCTCGTATTTATGCCTTAGTCGCTTGCTGCAGTTTTAGTAATGCATTTGCCAGTTCTGGCGAAGGTGAAGAATGCAATAGTGGTAATAGCACCATGCGCAATTCAGGTAGCATGACTAAATCAGCAAACAGCTGATTAAACAACGCTTGATTACCAGTCTGAGCTAAGCGCAGCAGAAATTGTTCTGCGGTTGAGGCATTGGTCAATAAATGCCAACATCGGCCGGCAATACCTATTAACACTTCTTGATGGCTCAAACGAGGATTCGCCAAAATTGCACCAATCAAGGGTGCAGAAACGTTGATCTCGGCACCGGCTAGGGCGCGCGCATAAGCGGACAATAAAAAGAGATCTGGATTTTGGCTGTCGATTTCAACTTGGGCTAAATCCGCGATGCGTGTCGCGAGCTTGTCTCTGATGTCGACATGCTCAAGCGCGCCCAAGGTGGCATAAAGTGGTTCGTTCGGCAACGATTTGAGCGCGTTACGGATCATCACGCCATTTTCTTCTTGGCCTAAGCGTGCGCACATATCCGTGATGCCCTGCAGACCAACCGTTTGCCATTTATCCCAGCCAAGACCGGCAGAGAAGTAGTGTTGAGCATGCTCATAGTATTGGCTGCAAGCAAGTCCCAAGTTCGCACGAATCTGGCTATGGAAAACCGCCATTTTTTCTTCAGTTGGTTTAAACGTATAGGGATTGTTCGCCAGTTTTTGTTGCTGATCTTCAGTCATTTCCTGGTTTAGGCGCGTACCCATGGCTTCGAGTACATACTTGATAAAGTTACCCACTTCAGTTTGTTTCAGTAAGCCGCGTTCGTCGAGTTCAAATTTAAGAAACCAAATCCAAGGTTGTTTTGCTTGGTTCCAATAGGCAATCGCAAGGTGCGCTTTACGTTGCAACGGATATGGGTAAGGTTGTTGACCTTGTTCAATATCAGCAAAGGTTTGGTTGGAAATGGTTTTAATTCGACGTCCCAAATCAAAAATTTGGTAATCACAGCCGCTGTTTTTTAGCAGTTCACTTAAGGTATGAATCGTATCCATGGAAGACTTTTCCTAACTTTCTTTACCTTATAGATGGTACTCTATGCGCTATTTTCAAGGTCCTCGATAAAGATAAATGAAACAAGATATTCCTCTGATCGCATTATTGGATGAGCTAGAGCGACAAATGCGCGCCCTAGATTGTTGGCAAAGTGATATGCCGCCTCCGCAAGCCCTAGCGAGTACCGAGCCTTTCGCTATTGATACGCTTGAACCACAACAATGGCTGCAGTGGGTGTTTTTGCCGAAAATTCGCGCCATGATCAATGCTCAACAAGCTTTGCCATCAGGCTTCTCTATGGCGGCGTATTTTGAACAGAGTTGGCAACAAGAAGCTCAATACATACCATTGCTAGCGGTGATCCGTCAGATCGATCAAGAGGTCGCTTAAATGTTAGAAATCGTTTATCAAGACGAGTATTTTATAGCAGTCAATAAACCGGCGGGTATGTTGGTACACCGTAGTTGGCTCGATAAGCATGAAACGCAATTTGCAATGCAGACTCTGCGTGATCAAATTGGTCAGCATGTATTCCCACTGCACCGGTTGGATCGCCCAACATCCGGTGTTTTGGTGTTTGGTCTATCGAGTGAGGTTGCGGCCAAAATGATGCCCGTTTTTGCCAACCATGAAATGAAAAAAACCTACTATGCGGTGGTGCGTGGCTGGATTGAAGAGGCGGGTCGTCTTGATTACGCCTTGAAAGTCGATCTGGATAAAATTGCGGATAAATTCGCCAAGCAAGATCAAGAAGCGCAAGAAGCGGTCACGGATTATATCCCATTAGCTAAAGTGGAAGTGCCTCATTCCACAGGCAAGTTTCCGACAACACGTTATAGCATGGTTGAATTGAGCCCACTGACGGGACGTAAGCATCAGTTGCGTCGCCATATGGCTCACCTGCGTCACCCAATAGTCGGAGATACGACCCATGGTGAAGGTCGTCATAATCGTTTGTTCAATAACGTTTACGATTCGCATCGATTGTTGTTGCACGCTGCATCGTTAGAATTTGTTCATCCGTATACGCAGCAGTTGGTCACCATCAACGCTGGCTTTGATGAAACTTGGCACAAGCTCTGTCATGAATTTGCATGGACGTTGCCGAATGTCAGCGTCTAAAAACAACGTATACAAAAAAGCCCTCTAGTGAGGGCTTTTTAGTCGCTATAGAATATGACGTTATTTTGTGATGTATTGACGAATCGACAGTTCAATACCTTGGCTATCTAAACCAAGTTCGGCATACAATTCTTCCTGCGTGCCTTGCGGTACAAAGTAGTCCGGTAAACCAAGGTTCAATACTGGTTTTAGGATCTTTTCGTGCATCATGTATTCAATAACACCTGCGCCAGCACCACCGGCAATCGCATTTTCTTCGATAGTCACCAGCACGTCGTGATCAGCGGCAAGCTGTTTAATCAAATCATGATCCAGTGGCTTAGCAAATCGCATGTCGGCAACGGTGGCATTGAGCTGTTCAGCGGCTTCTAGTGCGTTTGGCATGAAGGTTCCGAAGTTTAGAATCGCCACTTTTTCGCCCTGGCGTACCAAACGACCTTTACCAATTTCTAACGCACTAAATTCGGACTCGATTTCGGTGCCCATACCGCTACCGCGTGGGTAACGTACCGCACTTGGCCCAGTATGAGTATGACCGGTGTAGAGCATTTGACGACATTCGTTTTCATCACTTGGCGTCATGATCACCATATTCGGGATACAGCGCATAAAGCTAATATCAAACGCACCTTGGTGAGTTTGGCCATCAGCGCCAACCAAACCGGCACGATCAATGGCGAACATTACTGGTAAATCCATAATCGCTACATCGTGGATCAATTGATCATAACCACGTTGTAAGAAGGTCGAGTAGATCGCCACGATAGGTCGATTGCCCGCAATCGCCATACCCGTTGCTAATGTCACCGCGTGTTGTTCAGCAATGGCGACGTCAAAGTATTGCTCAGGGAACTCTTTAGAAAAGCGCACCATGCCTGAACCTTCACGCATTGCTGGCGTGATCGCCATCAATTTAGGATCTTGCTTGGCCATATCGCATAGGAAGTCACCAAAGATCTTTGAGAAGGTTGGTTTGCTGCTACTACTTTTCGGTAGGCTAGAATGGCTTGGGTCGAACTTAGGCACACCATGGTAACCAATCGGATCTTTCTCCGCTGGCTCATAGCCTTTGCCTTTTTTGGTCATGATGTGCAGGAATTGCGGGCCTTTCAGCTCACGCATATTCTTAAGGGTTTTTACCAGTTCATTGACATCATGGCCATCCACAGGGCCAATGTAGTTAAAACCAAGCTCTTCAAATAGCGTACCCGGAACCATCATACCTTTCAGATGTTCTTCCGTGCGTCGTACCAACTCTTTGATTGGCGGCACGCCGGAAAGTACGCGTTTGCCACCTTCACGAATAGAGGTATAAAAGTTACCAGACAGCAATTGAGCTAGGTGGTTATTCAGCGCGCCGACGTTCTCTGAAATAGACATTTCGTTGTCATTGAGAATCACCAACATGTCGGGATGAATATCACCCGCATGGTTCATTGCTTCAAACGCCATGCCTGCAGTGATGGCACCATCACCAATTACGCTGACAACTTTACGATTCTGCGCTTCTTTATGGGCACTGATTGCCATACCAAGTGCAGCGCTGATCGAGGTTGATGAGTGGCCAACAGAAAGCGTGTCGTATTCGCTTTCACCGCGCCAAGGGAACGGGTGTAGCCCGCCTTTTTGGCGAATGGTTGACATCTGTTCGCGACGACCAGTCAGAATTTTGTGTGGGTATGCTTGGTGGCCTACGTCCCAAATAAGTTGATCAAACGGGGTTTTATAGACGTAGTGAAGCGCCACGGTTAACTCAACCGTGCCTAACCCTGATGCCAAGTGACCACTTGACTGGCTAACAGAGTTCAAAAGATAGGTGCGTAGCTCATCACATAGCTTAGGCAGCACATCTTTCGGTAGGCTGCGCAGCTCATCAGGCGTATTTGCCAGTGCCAGTGTTGGATACTTAGATATATCAAGAGTCATAGTATTGCGCGCTTATAGTGTTAATTTTTGCGCTCGATGACGTATCGGGCGAACTCTTCTAGTAATCGTGTATTGTAGGGGATCGCTTGCAAAGCTTGAAGCGCTTCCTCTAATAGATTGTTAGCTTTATTTACAGCACCTTCTAATCCTAGCAGAGCCGGGTAGGTACTTTTATTTAGTTCTTGGTCTGAGCCTTGTGGCTTACCAAGGGTTTCAGTGTCGCCGATAATATCTAATATATCGTCTTGCACTTGGAACGCGAGCCCAATGGCATCAGCGTATTTATCCAGTAGTGGTAACACTTCTACGCCTTTTTCACCGGCAGCAAGTGCCCCTAAACGGATGGCGCATTTCATTAGCGCACCCGTTTTATTACGGTGAATCTCTTCTAATTCACTCAGACTTACTTGACGATTTTCTGCTTCAAGATCGAGTGACTGACCCATACACATGCCAGCCGCACCTGAGGCGTGTGCCAGCATCTGTATCATTTTAATACGTTGCGCTTCGGCAATCGGATTAAGTTGACCTTCGGCCAGAATAGTAAAGGCGAGAGTTTGTAGCGCGTCACCGGTCAAAATGGCGGTCGCTTCATCAAATTTGATGTGACAAGTTATTTGGCCACGGCGCAGTTCATCGTCGTCCATGGCTGGTAAGTCATCGTGGATCAACGAGTAAGCATGGATGCACTCAACGGCAGAGGCCGGAGTATCAAGATGTTCAGTGTCGCAGCCAAGCATTTGACCAGTGATATAAACCAAGAAAGGGCGTGCGCGTTTACCACCTAATAGTAGGCCATAGCGCATGGCTTCAATGAGTGTTTGGTTTTGGTGCGGATATTGCGCCAACCACCACTCTAATTGTTGGCTATTTCGTTGTTGAAACGATGTTAATGCTTCAAGCATAGAGTAATCTTCTAACGGTATTATTCAGGCTGAGAGGCAAAGTCAGATAGCGCTGCGTCATCGTCGTTTTGCAATAAGATACTAACGCGCTGTTCAGCGTCATTGAGTTTACTTTGGCCTGCACGAGCTAAAGAGATGCCGCGTTCAAATTTCTTTAACGCATCATCTAGAGCTAAATCCCCATTTTCTAAGTCTTCAACAATCGTATCTAACTCGTCAATGGTTGCCTCAAAGGTCATATTTTCAGGTTTCTTGCTCGCCATAATATTTCTAGATTAGGAAAGATGCACGAAAGTTACCTTAGCCGTTAATGATGGTCAAATTTAACCGTGGAAAATTGTGGTAAAAATCGAGCTTAAACCGAGTAAAACACAAATAAAAAAACATTTTTTGCGTAAGGTTTTCGCCCTCCATTTGTTGCTTATGCGTCTCCCGCGCAACAAAAGTAACCAGCCATTTAGGGAGAATGTGAGTGTGGTACCAATAAAAAGCTAAAGATTCACAAGCGCAGCCGATATAATTCCAGAGAAAGTTTAAAAGGTTAGCATGAGGAGTGCTTTGTGGATTTAGCAACGCTAATTGGACTCATTGGCGGTTTCGCATTCGTTATTATGGCGATGCTACTAGGCGGAAGCCTAGGGATGTTCGTCGACACTACGTCTATCTTAATCGTAATTGGCGGTTCTTCTTTTGTTGTGTTGATGAAGTTCACCGCGGGGCAATTCTTTGGCGCAGCAAAAATTGCTGGCAAAGCGTTCATGTTTAAAACCGACGAGCCAGAAGAGCTGATTGCTAAAATTGTTGAAATGGCGGATGCCGCTCGTAAAGGTGGTTTCCTTGCGCTTGAAGAGATGGAAATTACCAATACGTTTATGCAAAAAGGCATCGACTTATTGGTAGATGGCCATGATGCTGACGTTGTGCGTTCGGCATTGCAAAAAGACATTGCACTAACGGATGAGCGCCATGAGAAAGGCACCAGTGTGTTTAAGGCCTTTGGTGACGTAGCTCCAGCGATGGGGATGATCGGTACCTTGGTTGGTCTAGTGGCGATGCTATCAAACATGGATGATCCTAAGTCGATTGGTCCTGCAATGGCGGTGGCACTACTGACCACACTATACGGTGCGGTATTGTCGAACATGGTGTTTTTCCCGATAGCTGACAAATTATCGTTACGTCGTGAGCAAGAAAAACTTAACCGTCGCCTAATTATGGATGGTGTATTGGCAATTCAAGATGGCCAAAACCCACGCGTTATAGATAGCTACCTGAAGAATTACCTTAACGAAGGCAAACGAGCCATCGATGTAGACGGTTAGTAAGGAAGCGCTATGGATGATGAGAACGACTGCAAATGTCCACCACCCGGTGCGCCGATGTGGATGACGACATTTTCAGACTTAATGACGCTTCTAATGTGTTTCTTCGTATTGCTGCTTTCATTTTCTGAAATGGATGTACTGAAGTTTAAACAGATTGCGGGTTCGATGAAGTTTGCCTTTGGTGTGCAAAACCGTTTAGAAGTGAAAGATATCCCGAAAGGTACCAGCATCATTGCGCAAGAGTTTCGCCCAGGTCGCCCTGAGCCAACACCGATTGATGTGATCATGCAGCAAACCATCGACATTACCCAGCAAACCTTGGAGTTTCACGAAGGTGAATCAGACCGTGCTGGTGGTACGCAGCGTGAAAAAGGTAAGTTGACCGGTGGCCAATCGCCAGAAACGTCAACCAAAGATAATCAGAATACGGAATCGGACAAAGAGCAGTCACAAGCTTCTGAGATGTCTCAAGAGATGGAAACCTTAATGGAAGCCATCAAGAAAGCATTAGAGCGCGAGATCAAAGAGGGCGCGATTGAGGTTGAAAATCTGGGTCAACAGATTGTGATTCGAATTCGCGAGAAAGGCGCGTTCCCCGCAGGTTCTGCTTTCTTACAACCTAAGTTTCGACCATTGGTACGCCAAGTTGCTGAACTGGTGAAAGATGTGCCGGGGATCGTTAGAGTCTCAGGTCATACTGATAACCAGCGTTTGGATTCAGAACTATACCGTTCAAATTGGGACCTTTCCGCCCAGCGAGCAGTGTCCGTGGCGCAAGAGATGGAGAAAGTCCGCGGCTTCTCTCATCAAAGGTTACGGGTTCGCGGCATGGCTGATACGGAGCCGTTAGGGCCGAATGATACTGAACTGCAACGCTCTAAGAACCGCCGAGTCGAAATCAGTATTATGCAAGGGGAACCGATTTATAGTGAGGAAGTTCCTGCACTCAACAACTAATAAATGACTAAACTAAAAAGACGAGCAGCACGCTCGTCTTTTTTATGGTCTTTTCATCATGTATAATCCGCGCCCTTAGGATCTCTATACTGCGATGCTCGTTGATTTTACGGCCGGTATATTGATGATGATTGCGAATAACTGTTAACCAGTGAAGTGAAGTATGAAATTTATTGTAAAACCTCATCCAGAAATTTTTGTAAAAAGTGAATCGGTGCGAAAACGCTTCACAAAGATTCTTGAAGGGAATATTCGCAACATTATCAGAAACCGTACATCAGCGGTGGCGGTATTTAACCGTCGTGATCATATTGAAGTAACTTCAGAAAGTGATCAATTCCACGCAGAAGTATTGGAAATTCTGACTCACACTCCAGGTATTCACCACGTTCTAGAAGTGAAGCAATCGGAATTTACCGATTTGCACAATATCTATGAGCAAGTGCTGGAACTGAGTGGCTCGCTAGTTGAAAACAAAACGTTTGTGGTTCGCGCTAAGCGTCGTGGTAAGCATGACTTCACCTCTATCGAACTTGAACGTTATGTTGGTGGTGGCTTAAACCAAGCCGTCGCGAGTGCGAAAGTACAACTAAAATCTCCAGATGTAACAATCAAAGTTGAAGTTGACCATGACAAGCTGAACCAAATCCTTGCCCGTCATAAAGGCTTAGGTGGTTTCCCTCTTGGTACACAAGAAGATTTACTCAGCCTTATCTCTGGTGGTTTCGACTCTGGTGTATCGAGCTACTTGCACATTAAACGTGGTTCAAAAGTGCATTACTGCTTCTTCAATCTAGGTGGCCCTGCGCACGAGATTGGTGTAAAGCAAGTTGCGCACTATCTATGGAATAAGTACGGCTCATCAGCAAAAGTACGCTTTATTTCAGTAGACTTTGATCCTGTTGTAGCAGAGATTCTTGAGAAAGTTGATGACGGCCAAATGGGCGTAATCTTGAAGCGTATGTTTATGCGTGCTGCGGGTATGATCGCTGAGAAATATGATATTCAAGCGCTTGTAACCGGTGAAGCTTTAGGCCAAGTATCGAGCCAAACGCTGACGAACTTGCGCCATATCGATAACGTGACTGATACCTTGATCCTTCGTCCACTGATTAACTGGGATAAAGAAGACATCATCAACGTTGCACGCGATATCGGCACTGAAGACTTTGCTAAAACCATGCCTGAATACTGTGGCGTGATTTCGAAGAAGCCAACAGTTAAAGCGGTGAAATCGAAGTTAGAAGTTGAAGAAGCGAAGTTTGACTTTGATATCCTAGAGCGTGTTGTACTTGAAGCGCGCAGCATGGACATTCGTGAAATTGCTAAGCAGACGGAAGAAGCTGTTCCTGAAGTTGAGCAAGTTCAAGCGGTTGAAGAGCATGCGATTGTTCTCGATATCCGTAGTCCAGATGAAGAAGACGAGAAGCCACTTGAGATTGAGGGTGTAGAAGTGAAGCACCTACCATTTTACAAGCTGGGTACTCAGTTTGGTGATCTTGACCAGAGCAAAACTTACCTTCTTTACTGTGAACGAGGCGTTATGAGCCGCCTACAAGCGCTATACCTGCAAGAGCAAGGCTTTGCGAACGTAAAAGTATACCGTCCATAGTCTTGAAACTAATAACATTAGTGTTGGTGCATAGTAATCGCATCAATGGCTGAGAATAAAAGCGCAAATCGTTGATTCGGTTTGCGCTTTTTTTGTGGGAATTGAAAAAGCGAGAAGAGAGAGGCGAGAGCGGAGAAGGCGAGAGAGGAGAAGGCGAGATACGAGAAAAGCGAGATTCCCTATCACGCACGTGCCTTGCTGTAGGGCATGACGAGACGGGTTTTGTTTGGTGATTGGAAATAACATACGACGTAGTTATTCCCTAGACTGACGAAGGAAGGGTCGGGAATCTTTATGTTGAGAGGTATTGAGAAAAGTGGGGCGGGAATCAAAATTCGAGAAGCGAGAAAAAGCGAGATTCCCTATTACTCTCGTGCCTCGCTGTAGGGAATGACGAGGCGGGGTTTTGTTAGGCCAATTACTTGTTGTGTTCATCTCTGTCATTCCCGATAGCCCGAAGGGCGTAGTCGGGAATCTATATGTTGAACGAGAGAAGCAAGAAAATCGAGTTGGGATTTGAGAGCGATTTTCGGGCATAAAAAAACACCGCCTATAGGCGGTGCTAAAAAATTTGACAGACAGGTCAAAAAAATACAGGAAGTATACGTTCTGTCTCTGGGATTGATGAGACAAAACCATGGTAGAAATTCTACCCAACTCGAAATACGAGTTTGCAAACACAACATCGCAACAACAAAGCCAATTGATTTCAAAGAAACCAAGCCGTTCAGGCTTGTATTGCGGAACGAAATATAGAATTTCTCTGGTCGTCAGGCAATGGACATTTTATAATGTTTCAGATTAAAAAAACTAATCCAATTTATTGAAGGCGCCTATGTCCAGAAGATTACCCCCTTTGAACTCGTTGAAGGTATTTGAAGCCGCGGCTCGCCACTTGAGTTTTACTCGTGCGGCAGAGGAATTATTTGTGACGCAGGCCGCTGTTAGCCATCAAATCAAGGCGTTAGAAGAGTTTCTGAGTTTGAAACTATTTCGTCGTCGCAACCGCTCACTGCTGTTGACCGAAGAAGGGCAAAGCTACTTTCTCGATATCAAAGATATCTTCACTTCATTAGCTGAAGCGACAGATAAAGTGCTAGAACGCAGTGAAAAAGGTGCATTAACCATTAGTTTGCCTCCAAGCTTTGCGATTCAATGGCTGGTGCCACGTCTGGCGGACTTTAATCAGCAAGAGCCGGATATCGATGTACGAATCAAAGCGGTAGATATGGATGAAGGTTCGTTGACCGATGATGTTGATGTGGCGATTTATTATGGTCGGGGTAATTGGCCGGGGTTGCGTGCCGATAAACTTTATCAAGAATTTCTAATTCCCCTTTGCTCACCGTCACTATTATTGGGCGTCAAGCCATTAGAAGAATTAGGTGATCTGAAAAACCATACCTTATTGCATGATACGTCACGTAAAGATTGGAAGCATTTTGCTAAATTTCATGGTGTAGAGGGTGTGAACTTAAATCACGGGCCTATTTTCAGTCACTCGACCATGGTGCTGCAAGCTGCGGCGCATGGCCAAGGGGTCGCATTAGGCAATAACGTACTTGCTCAACCAGAGCTAGAAGCGGGCCGTCTAATTGCGCCATTTGATGAAGTGCTGGTATCTAAAAATGCGTTTTACGTCGTGTGCCATGAGAAACAAGCGGATATGGGGAGAATTGCCACTTTCCGCGATTGGATGTTAGCGAAGGCACACAGTGAGCAAGAGGAATTATTGGAAGATGACGAATAGCGTAATCATTGACGGCGCTAATAACGCGCCGCTGTTTATTTTTGCTCATGGTGCTGGGGCTGGGATGGATCATGCCTTTATGCAGCAAGTCGCGACAGGGTTGGCCGCCAAAGGTATTCAAGTGGTACGTTTTAATTTTCCTTATATGGTTGAACGTGCTGAAAATGGTACTAAACGTCCACCGGATCGCGCGCCAAAATTGCTGGAAGCTTTTGAACAGATCATTGCTCAGTATGCAGATAGCCCCGTGGTGATTGGTGGGAAATCAATGGGTGGTCGTATGGCAAGTTTATTGAGTGATCATCCTCAAGTTGCCGCTATCGCGTGTTTAGGTTTTCCTTTCCATCCTCCTGGTAAACCTGAAAAATTTAAAGGCGCACATTTAGCTACTTTGACTAAGCCTTGTCTTATTCTGCAAGGCGAGCGTGATACCTTCGGGCAACGAGAAGAGTTCGATGAGTTTGACTTAGCGCCGTGCGTACGTAGCAGTTTTATCCCAGATGGTGACCATGGCTTTAAGCCACGTAAACGCTCTGGCTTTACTGAGCAGGGCAATATTGATTTAGCGGTTGAAAGGCTAAGTCAGTATATTTTCGAGCTCTACGATGTGGCCGAGGAGTAGCATGAAAGCCAATAAATTGCTCGCAGCAGGAGGCGCCTTCGCAGGTTTTGCCGTGGCGTTAGGTGCATTTGCTTCGCATGGATTAAAAGCCATGCTATCTCCCTATCTACTTGAAGTGTTTAACATTGGTGTCCAATATCAATTTATTCACGCTCTTGCCATTATCGCCTGTGCTATCTTGATGATGAACAAAGTCAGTGTAAAAGCGCAAAAGTATTTTTTCCTCGCTGCGATTTGCTTTATTATCGGCATCTTTTGTTTTAGCGGCAGCCTTTATGCCTTAGCGCTAAGTGGAATAAAATGGTTTGGACCAATTACTCCTCTTGGTGGCATGACCTTTATGATAGGTTGGGTTTTGTTCGTCTATGCAGCACTACAGAACAACAGAGGTGAGTAAGTGAAACAACTAATGCTCTATTGCCGTCCGGGCTTTGAGAAAGAGTGTGCGGGTGAAATTCAAGATCGAGCGAGTTCGCTGGAAGTGTTCGGTTTTCCGCGCGTACAAAAAAACTCTGGATTCGTGTTGTTTAAGTGTTACCAACAAGGTGATGCGACAAAGTTAGTGAAATCGTTGGATTTCAAATCGCTGATTTTTGCTCGCCAAATGTTTGCCGTTGCTGTTGAACTGACCGACTTGCCACGTGAAGATCGTATTTCACCAATTCTGCAAGAGTTGAGTGAGACTGATGGCATGCCAATGTGTGGTGATCTACGCATTGAAACGCCAGATACCAATGAAGCGAAAGAACTATTGAAGTTCTGTCGTAAGTTCACCGTGCCAATGCGCCAAGCATTGCGTGGTAAAGGACTGTTGTTCAACAAAGATAACCCGAAGAAGCCGGTATTGCATATCTGCTTTGTGGAACCAGGCCATTGCTACATTGGTTATTCATTGCCGATCAACAACTCTCAGTTCTTCATGGGTATTCCACGCTTAAAATTCCCAGTAGACGCACCAAGCCGCTCAACTTTGAAGTTGGAAGAAGCATTTCACGTGTTTATTCCTCGTGAAGAGTGGGATGAGCGTTTGGCATCGGGCATGTGGGGTGTCGATCTTGGGGCTTGCCCTGGTGGTTGGACATACCAATTGGTTAAGCGTTCGATGTTTGTTCACTCGGTGGATAACGGCCTGATGGCACAGAGTCTAATGGATACTGGTCAAGTAAAACACCATCAAGAAGATGGCTTTAAGTTTGAGCCGCCGCGTAAGAACGTAACTTGGCTAGTGTGTGACATGATCGAAAAACCTTCACGTGTCGCGCAATTGATGGGCGAATGGATCATCAGTGGTTGGGCAAAAGAGGCGATTTTTAACCTTAAATTGCCAATGAAAGGTCGTTATGACGAAGTATTGCAAGATATCGAAAACCTAAAAGTATTCCTTATCAAAAACGACGTGAAGTTTAAGCTACAAGCTAAACACCTGTACCATGACCGTGAAGAAATCACCGTGCATGTACAAAGTCTGTCGAATATCTCGCCATACTAAGCTCTGTAGTCAGACCGTTAAATCATACTGTGTGATTGTAATGGCTAATAAAAAAGCTCCCGATGGGAGCTTTTTTCGTTTTAATTATGGTATTTAGGCCATGCTCGCAAGTGAATCAAGAGATGATTAGGCTTGGTTTGGCCCATCGTAGCGAAGGTCTTGTAAGTTAAAACCCAATTCAATATCGGTTTTCAATTGCGCGACTTGGCGGCATGTTCGCGCCATCTCAATATGCTCATCGAACTTTTTGCGGTATTTTTTGACCAGATCCTCAGAGGCATGGGCCTGCTCGATGGTTTCAAACTGCGTTAAGATCTCTTTAGCCGCTTTTGGCCCCACGCCCGGAATGCCGGGTACTTGGCTTGAGCTGACGCCAGTCAACCCCCAATAGTCTGCCAGTTGGCTTGGTTTCACGCCAAATTCTTTTTCAATGAAAGGCGCATCTAACCAGCGATGTTGAAAATAGTCACGGATCTGCAGGGTCGGTGAGAGCAATTGGCAATAGCCTTTATCGGTGGAGATGATGGTCACTTTTTCGTTGTGGCTGGCCACTTTGATAGCCAGTGTCGCGACTAAATCATCCGCTTCATCACCGTCAGACAGTAAAGAGTCGATCCCCATTTTCCACCATGCATCTTGAATGGCATCTAACCCATTAAGCAGCGGTTCAGGCATCGGTTTTCGGTTTTGTTTGTATTCAGGCAGAATCTCCGCTCGCCAACCTCGTTCTTGTAGATGGTGATCAAACACCGCGACAATATGGGTGGGTTGCGCTTCGTTGATAATGCGAGTAAGGGTGCGCCCAGTGGTCTCTATTGTTCTTGCAATGTCGGTGGGATCGGGCTGCACGGAGTGCACGCGACGGATCAGGTTTAGAGCATCGATAATCACAAGATGAATAGACATAAGCATATAAAAAGTAAGGGCCTTGGGCCCTTATTGTAAATGAAGTGAGGGATAAAGCTAGCCAATGGCGGCGATATCCCTAAGCCCTAGAGGCTATTTTGAATCGGTTGCGATTCGGTAGCATGGTTCATACGCGGTATTACCCGGGAGTTTCATGCGGTGTTGGGTGACGAAATCTTTCAGTAGTAAGTCCATTTTTTTCATCAAATCACGATCGCCGTCTAGCATGAACGGTCCATGACGTTCAATTTCACGGATACCTTCTGCTTTGACGTTACCTGCAACGATTCCTGAAAAAGCTTGGCGCAGCGCGGCTGCAAGATTTTCAGGACGTTGGTTGAGATGGAGATCGAGGCTTGCCATATTCTCGTGGGTTGGGTCGAACGGCAGTTGGAATTCTGGTTCGATCTTTAACGACCAGTTAAAGCTATAAGCATCACCGGTGTCTTTACGGTGCTGACGAACTAAATCCATGCTCTGCTTCATTATCTTGGCGACTTTCGCTGGGTCGTCGATAACGATTTGATAATGTTTCTGCGCCGCTTCGCCTAAGGTATCGCCAATAAATTGGTCAATAGAACGGAAGTAAGCTTCACTCTCTTTTGGCCCGGTTAAAACTATCGGCAGTGGTTGATCGGCATTCTCGGGGTGCATCATGATACCCAAAATATAGAGCAGCTCTTCTGCGGTTCCCGGTCCCCCTGGGAAAATGACGATGCCGTGCGCCATACGAACAAACGCCTCAAGACGTTTTTCAATATCAGGCATGATCACCAGTTCATTCACGATAGGGTTAGGCGGCTCAGCGGCAATGATTGATGGTTCTGTTAAACCAAGATAACGTTGGGATGTATAGCGCTGTTTAGCATGACCAATGGCTGCGCCTTTCATTGGGCCTTCCATTGCGCCTGGCCCACAGCCAGTACAAATGTTGAGTTCACGTAGCCCCATCTCATTACCGACTTCGCGAGTGTATTGATACTCGATCGGATTAATTGAGTGGCCACCCCAGCACACGATCATATTTGGCTCGATACCTGGAGTTAATGTGCCTGCATTACGTAAAATACCAAACACTAAGTTAGTAATGTGAGTGGCGTTAGTCAGGTTCAAACGCTGGTTATCAGCTAAGTGCATGTTGACGTAAACGATGTCACGCAGTACCGAAAATAGGTGTTCTTGAATGCCTTTGATGATTTGCCCATCGACAAAAGCATGCTCAGGCGGATTCGTGAGTTCAAGTTTGATTCCCCGCTCACGTCGCATGACCGTAACATCAAAAGATTTGTGTTTATCGAGCAATTCTTTGGAGTTGTCGGTGTGGCTACCTGAGTTAAGAACAGCCAGTGTGCAATTGCGATAAAGTTGGTAAAGATCACTGGATGCTGTTTTTTTAAGGCGCTCAACTTCAAGTTGAGAAAGTAAATCCATACTGCCCGCAGGGCTGATGTGGGTGATCATAGTGACCTCCTTGGAATAATGATCGATCGCGACGGTATGGTTCGCGAGTCTTTAGCAAGCCAGAGTGGCGCAATACATTGGTGAATGTTTAGACTCAGTAAACCTGACCGTATTTTTGAGCTTAGCACTGTTAACGTAAGAATAAAGACTAACCAATTGATATCAATACATCTATCACGCTTAGATGGTGATAATTTATCTATCGCCAATGATAAGCAATAAAAAAGCCGCTTAGTGCTATCACTAAGCGGCTCACATTTAATGCTGGTGCAAAAAAATATGGTTAACGATGACGGTTAAACCTTACTTCCAAACCAGTTGATTAGCGCCGACTTTTTTGCTTTCTTGTAACTGCACTCGCAATCGTTCAAGCACTTCTTCTGGCGTATCAGACTCTTTGAACACCGTGCTTACTGCGGTCAGAGTTATGCTTAAGCTCTGTTCACGGAACTTAAATGGTAATCGAGCCACTTGTGATTGAATCGCTTTCACCAGTTCTAAGCTTTCAGGATCGGCGCGCTCAGGCATAATAACCAAGAATTCCTCACCAGAATAACGGGCGATAATATCGGCATCACTTAGCTCCGCTTTGATGCAACGGGCGATAATTTTTAGCGCCTTGTCACCTGCGGTGTAGCCGAAGCTATCGTTAACGGCTTTGAAACCATCAATATCAAAATGAACCAGACGCAAATTGTGTTGATTGCGAATCCAGCGTCGGTACTCGATTTCCATTTTTTCATTGAATGCAGAGCGGTTAAGCACTCGTGTTAGTGGATCTTGTTGGATGCGAGCTGCTTGATCTTCGAGGCGGCGACGATAGTCTTGCGCCGTTTCAGCAAGTGATTCAAGTTGGCCGTGGCCGAATTGCATTCGTTCAAGTAACGCTTTCTCACGGCTTTCTGCATGTTTTAGACGTTCTGATAATGAAGAAAGTTGATCAAACAAAGGCGAGAGATTTTGCTGTGCAGTTTCAAGTGACTGAGATTGCTGTAACACCGTATAGCCGTTGGTAATGAGTGTTTGCAACTCCTTACCATGTGCCACTCGCTGATCAAAATAGCTCACACTTTGATCGGTAATTTGTGCAGAACTTTTCAATGAACTGGAGATTGATTCGTTTACTTGAGTGAGAAATTGTTGCGAAGTTTTTCGCTCAAAGTCGGTGCCTTGAATCACTAACTTTAGTATGTGTAACGTTTCTTCAAGTAAGGCTTGAGTATTAACCCCGAGTAGTAATTTCGCACGAATGTCGTTCAGTAATTCGCCCGACTCCCCGGTAAAATCGAGCTCAGTAATGAGATTTTGCAGTTCATCATTCAGCTTGTTGAGTAGTGCCTTATCGCTATCACTATTTGGTAGCAAAGCAGCGCTCTCAGGATGAGTTGATAAGATTTTTAGTGAACGTTCATAAATGGTGAGCAGTTGCATTGCTTGCTCGGAACGAGAGGTTTTATTACTAGCACAGAAGCTCAATAAATCACGAAGGTCTCGTTTGATTTTCGGGGGGATACCAGCGACCCTGAGTAGGGTTTCACCAGCATGTTTCACTTGTGAATCAAGCTGTTTTTTCTGTTTATCCATAGCCACTGTGTGTTGTTTTAGTAGTCGTTCCAATATCACCAATTTTGGAATTAGCGAACTAATGTCTTTCTTTTTTTCTATCGCTACTTTGAGTTCTAGTAAGCCTGCAAGTAGACGAGGATCGTCAGAGATGCACGCATCACTCAAGGAGCTGACGACGCGCTGTAGCACCAGTTGTTCTCGTTTGTGTTTGAACGAGCTATCTCTTTGTGTCAATCGAACTTGTTCCAATTGAGACTTCAGATTATGTAACTGCGACTGAATATCTTGTTCGAGTGCACCCATGTAGATCTAAACTTTATTATTACGCGATCAAAAAAGATCTTATTTATTAATTTATTGATAATAACAAATAAAATTTATTCGTCACGGCTTGTTGGGCTTTAAAGCGGTGCTTTTACTCATATTTTAATATTTTTTTGAGGCTCTCCTCATTATTGTAAGAAGAGTGTACTTTTATTAGCCCTTGGTTGATTGCGTGCTTACAGGCTTTACGCACGTTGCCGGTCGCCAGACTGGCAGCAGGAGCATTCTCAATCGCTTTCAAATAGACCCATTGGCTGGTTTGTTCTTGCATACTTAATGTGCGCGCGGCCCCTGTCGCCATGAGTAAGATATCGAGCAATTCTTTGTCGTTTAATGCGGTGTAAGCGCGCGGGAGAAATGGGTAATCCACCATACCAACGCGCACAATACGATTTAAGCTGCTCTGTACCTGAAACTCATCAACCCACATTTGGATTCTTTGCACCAATTCTGTTGGGTCACTATTGCGATCATTATTCGGTTCAATATACAGCAGGTTGGCATCTGAAAAGTGGTAGATGCGTGCTGGCGAACTGATTTTTTCGCGCAGGTAGCGGCCAAACTCTTTTTCGAGTTTTAAGCCTTCGGTGTAGCCATGTTGCATGTGCAAGTTGCGCAGAAACGGTACGTCTATCATGACAAAGCGTAACCGATCATTGAGCGGCTCATGAATGAGCTCACCAATGTGCCATTTTTCAAACTGGCCACTGCTCGCTTCTAAGGAGGCGGCGAGTTTTGCGTTGAGCATGCGTAGGTTACGTAGCCCTGAGCGAGAATGGGTAAAGAGATTTTGATTTAGTCGATCGATTTCGTCTTTTTGTAATTTGAGGATATGCCCTCTACGTAGCAGGAAGGTAAATAAAATCGAGCTGATGATAAACAAGCCAAAGGCAATTTTTTGAAATTTGCGATATTCCGTTTCGGTTCGTTCTAACTCTTGCTGCTGGCCACTCATGTGAATGGATCGCTCAACAAACTCTTTTTGCTGGCGGAAAGCATCTTCACTGATAATGTCTAGCTGCTGCTGCTCAAGGGTGGCAAATTTATTGTATTTTTTAAGGTACTTCAGTGCTGTTTGGAACTGCTTGTTGATCTCATAACCATGATAAATGAGGCTGTAGGCATTTTTTTGCAGTGTAATGTCATTGAGTTTTACACCGATTTCTAATGCCTTTTCGGCATTATTGATGGTTGCTTGGCCTAATCGTTGGTGCGAGGCTAATCCTGATTTCAATAAGTAAGCATAGGCTTGCAGCTTAGGCGCTTCAGTGCCTACGAGCAGCTCTTCTGCACGCTCTAAATATTGCTCTGCCAGTGTGAAGTTGACTAGCTTGAGGTAAGTGGCCGCCAGCGAAATGCGAATATCAATTTCATTGACG
Source organism: Vibrio ichthyoenteri ATCC 700023 (assembly GCF_000222605.1). GTDB lineage: Bacteria > Pseudomonadota > Gammaproteobacteria > Enterobacterales > Vibrionaceae > Vibrio > Vibrio ichthyoenteri. Next base: position 39,495 of record NZ_AFWF01000012.1, read on the forward strand.
ATGTTGTTTTGCGTGCGTTCATGATCCATCGCATTAAACAGCTGTACCAAGGCAAGGTTGTATTTTCCTTGCTGGTAATAAATGTCACCCATCAGTTTTAAAATGGAAGGCAATACTGGTGATTGTTGGTAATTGTCGTAAAAATCAGCGGCTTGCGAGAGGTGGACGATCGCTTTATCAAGTACGCGGCGGTCATAAAACAGCACGCCTAGGCGGTAATTTACTTTACCAAGTTGCGCGCTTGAATCTTCTTCAATGGCTTTCCAATAGGCGATCAAAAATTCAGATAAAGCCTTATTGTATTGTTGGTGGGACAGGTAGTGTTCGCCAACAGTAATATGGTAATTGATCAGCGTGTAAGAGGATTTGATTTGATTGACGTAGGGTCTTACTTGCTCAAAGAGTTGATTTGCTAAAGCTTGTTCGCCTTCTTGTGACGCGATCTCAGCTTTAAGCATGATCATTTGGTATTTCAACCCTTTTGCCAACTGCTCTGGTCTTTTTATTGCTTCGTAAGCGTCTCCGACAAGATGAAGTTGCTCACGGGCTTTGATGCCATCGCCAGAAAACTGCCATTGCAATCGAATCTGCTGCAATTCAACATCAAGACCAAGATAAGGTAGGTGATAACTACTGGCCAAGGCTTTGGCTTCGTCGAGATGGCTTAACGCAATCTCGGGATTGCCAAGATTAAATTCAGCATCGGCCAATATTTTTAGTGCATCAATTGACGCGCCAGGCGAACGGACTCGATTGTCCGCTTCATCTCGAGAAATTGCTGACGGACTTTTTTCTGCGTTGTTTGTCAGTGTGCGCTGGGTAAGAAAATCCAAAGCTAAGTGGCGAGCCTGATTTGGCACAATGTCAATCAGACTATTGGCTTCGTTTAACGTTGGTGACGTGTATACCGGAGCGCTCAGGGCAAACGGTGACACCAATAGAGTAAATAAGCAGAGCCAACGCTCCCAGCGCAATTTATACATCCTACAAACGATCCTTTATTGACGAGCCATACGCTGATTGTGGCTTGGCTGTGTTTGCTCTGTTGAACGGTAAGGGTTGATATCCAAACCACCTCGGCGAGTGTAACGTGCGTAAACAGTCAAATGTTCTGGCTGACAATAAGTCATGATGTCAGTAAAGATGCGTTCAACACACTGCTCGTGAAACTCGTTATGCTCACGAAACGAAACGATGTATCGTAACAGAGCTTCACGATTGATTTTTTGACCGTGATATTGAATTTCAACACTACCCCAGTCTGGTTGGTTAGTAATTAGGCAGTTAGACTTAAGTAAATGGCTATGCAGTGATTCTGTTACGATTTCTTGTTCGGCGGCACCGTCAAGTAAGGTGGCATCAAATTCATAATGTGAGATTTCGATATCTTGATGATCAATGCATTCTCCGGCCATCGTCACGATGACACTATCGGTATAATCTTCAACAGAGCGTAGCGTTACTGACACGGTTTCACCTGCACACGCAGACAAATCTTTGATCAAGGTTGCTTCAACATCATCCCAGCACGCAAAGCGAGTTTGGTTCAAGCTATTGAGGTAAAGCTTGAATGATTTAGATTCGATTAAGTTTGCGCTGGTGGCTGGAATCGCAACATCACCTACGGCAACTTGAGGTAATCCCTTGTCATTTAACCAAGACAGTTCATACAAAGTCCAAATATCACAACCGTGAAAAGGCAATGTTTCACCTAGCTCAAGATCGTCGCGATTCAAGCTGCGCGGCACCGGTTGCAGTAGCGAAGGATTGTAAAGGCTTGCGTACTCAGTCTTTTGACCTAGCGTTAATCCGGCTAGCTCTTTTGCGTTGGAATATTTACTCATACTTTGAATCGATTTGGATTAGAATGACGGGAATTTTACGCAATCTCGCACCCAGTGTCATTAAATTGGAGATCCGAATGGCTGACAACGTCTTGCAAGCCTTACGCACATTCAGTGAAAAATACCGTTCAGCTTATCAAGCGCAACATGGCTCTTTGCCAATTAGTGAAGAGTTGGCCGATCTGGTTTCACCTTGTATTGAACAAAAGCGAGAAGATAGCGTGGAGTGGCAAGCCTATCCGCGCGAGGCGTTTGCAGACTTTAGTAATGTTGAACAAGGCATTGAATTAACCTTACATGATGATATTAAGCACTTCTACGGTACGCAATATAGCGCTGACATGGAAGCAAGTTGGAACGGCAATGGCTTGTCATTGTTACAGGTGTGGAATGATGAAGATTTTGTTCGCCTGCAAGAGAATATTTTGGGTCATTTGGTAACTCAGCGTCGTTTGAAGCTCAAACCGACGGTATTTATTGCCGCGACAGAGGCTGAATTAGATGTCATTTCTATTTGTAACCTAACTGGCAACGTAGTGCTCGAACGTTTAGGCACCGATAAGCGTGATGTATTGGCAGACAATGTCGCTGAGTTTTTGAATAATTTAGAGCCTGCGGTGTAACCATGTACGTTGTTGAACTTCAATTTGAGTGTTTTGATAACACCACCATCAGTGCGGTAGATAAAGCGATCAATGGCTTGATGGATGCTCTACGTTACAATGGCCAAGTATTAGGTCGCGAGTTTCCGATTGTGATGGGCGACGGCGAGTTTTATGTTCGCGTCGTTTGTCCTGAAAAACAAAGTTTGCATCCCAATAACCACTCTGATTTTGTCAAAGTGTGTATGAATCGCTTGGCAGAGGCGAGTTTACTGGCGCCAAAAATGCGCATGTTGGGACGCGATTTAAACTCAGAAGAAGCCGCGGAAGAAGAGACGCCAAGCTGGCAAGTTCTTTATACCACGTACGTGCATACGTGTTCACCGCTGCGCAGTGGTGAAACATTATTGCCTATTCCACTGTATCGTAATGGTCCAACACTAAATGGTGATCATAAAGCGGTGGTGAAATGGCAGACCGAATGGCAAGCCTGTGATGAATTGCAAATGGCAGGTGGTTGCCGCGCTGAGCATGCCGCGCTGCATGAAATTTGTGATACCGACAGCGTATTGTTCCGACGTGGTTGGGATTTGCGTGGTCGAATTGAATTCTTAACCACCATTCCGACTTATTACTATCAATACCGTGTCGGTGGTGAAAGCCTTGCCCAAGAAAAGGGACGTAAATGCCCTAAATGTGATGGTGAATGGTTACTAGATGAACCATTGCACGATATCTTTTATTTTAAATGTGATGATTGCCGAATTGTGTCCAACATTTCATGGGATCACATTAAGTAATCCGCCAGCGCACATTTTACTGAATTATAAAGCTCGACCTTGTTTATGACTCACCATTAGGTGGGTCTTTACGTTCTGCTTCATCGCTGTCTGCCGATGCCTGTTTTTCCTGCGGGTCTCTCTTTTTTACCTGCCCCATCTTCATATTAGCGGTGTATTTTAGCGCCGCAATATTTCCAATGATGACACACAAAACGATGGTTATGATGACCCAAGGGTTGGTCAGTAGATCCATCATGCTTCTCCACTAATATTGGCAATAAACTGAGTGTAGATCTTATCGAGCTGGCTTAACACCTCATCCATCGCCAATATGGGATCTAGAAGCAATTGTTGCTCAAGCATGGCAGGAGAGAGCTGCGCTAAACAATATTGTGCGGTATTGCGGTGGCTAATGTGCCACGGTTCCGGAGCGACGCCACCAAGATCTTGAGCATACGGAAAGAAAAAACCAAATTCAGCTAAGTGTTGTTGCAACCATGCATAGAACGGTGCTTGGTGACCTTGTAGATACTCCCAAGGTTCAAGCTGTAGTTGCACGCCTTGTGGCAACAAGTCCCGATCAAACAGATCAAACTCGCTTCCCCAGTGATGACGGCTTGCTCCCGGTAAAGCCGACCAACGCAGAATCGCCATCACTTTTTCATTGGTAGTGAGGGCTGAGCTATCGATCGCTTGGCTCTCACTATCAAGAATAGGGGTGTAACCTAATAGCTTGTTATTCCAAATGGTTTTTTGCCGCTCAAAATCACGAAAACCGCTAGCAATATTGAGATTAAAACCGGCCTGAGTTGCCGCTTGTTTAAGGCGTAACAAATCGTTGGCTACCTCGAGGTGAACCAAGAAAGCTTTCTGGCCAATCACCACCTCAGAAAGGTGGCTCTGGCTTTGGCCGGTGAGCTGCTCAGGCGTCATGATCACGCGAGAATATTCTCCAAAACTTTTTGATACATATCGGTCAGTTTTTCTAGGTCGGCAATGCTGACACACTCATTCACTTTATGGATGGTGGCATTGACCGGGCCGAGCTCAACCACTTGCGTCCCCATTTGTGCAATAAAGCGTCCATCTGAAGTACCGCCTGTCGTGAGTAACTGTGGCTCTTTATGGTTCACATCCGCGACGCCTTTCACCACGGCACTGAGTAATGTACCCGTGTCGGTTAAAAACGGCTGGCCGCTAAGTGTCCACTTTAGATCATAGTCTAAACCATGCGCATCGAGGGTTGAGTGTACACGGCGTTTGATTTCACTATCGGTTAGTTCGGTACTAAAACGGAAGTTAAACTGCACGTCAAATTCGCCTGGAATGACATTTGATGCGCCAGTACCAGCAGCAAGATTCGGGATCTGGAAGCTCGTTGGCGGGAAGTAGTCATTACCATTATCCCATTGGGTCGCCGCCAGTTCTGCTAAGGCTGGTAGTGCTTGATGAATCGGGTTCTTGGCGAGATGAGGATAGGCCACATGGCCTTGGATGCCATTGATGCGTAGATCACCAGTAATTGAACCACGACGACCGTTTTTCACCACATCTCCTACAGCGAGGGTGCTCGATGGTTCACCGACAATACACATATCGATGATTTCATCACGGGCCATCAAGGTATCGACGACGCGAGTCGTACCATTAATAAATGGGCCTTCTTCATCGGAAGTGATTAAAAACGCAATCGAGCCTTTGTGAGCGGGATTTTCTTCAATGAAACGTTCGACAGCCACAACCATACAGGCGAGTGAGCCTTTCATATCAGCAGCGCCGCGGCCATGTAGGTAGCCATCAATCACTGTTGGCTCAAAGGGAGGAGTATGCCATTGCTCAACAGGACCTGCGGGTACAACATCGGTGTGACCAGCAAACGCAAACAGCGGGGCTTCGGCACCACGGCGCGCCCAGAAGTTGGTGGTATCTTCAAAGACCATCACTTCAATTTCAAACCCAAGTGACTTGAGGCGATCTATCATCACTTGTTGGCAGCCCGCATCCTCTGGGGTTACGGATTGTCGGCCAATTAAATCTTTTGCCAGAGCTAATACAGGGCTATCGCTCATCCTTGAAATCCTTTTATTAATAGTTTGCTACGAAAAAATTGTGGCGTATTGATCGGCTTTGAAACCGAGATGGAATTGTCCATCAACCTCTAAAATAGGTCGCTTAATCATTGCTGGTTGTTCGATTAGTAATGAAATCGCGCTTTGCTCATCTAAGCCCTCTTTTTGCTCTTGGCTAAGTTGGCGAAAAGTAGTGCCGCGTTTATTGATGACATTTTCCCAACCTAGCGCTTGGCAAAACTGAGTAATCATTTCTGAATCAACACCTTGCTTACGATAGTCGTGAAAGTCAAATTCAACACTTTCCTCAGTAAGCCATTTTTTGGCTTTTTTTATCGTATCGCAGTTTGGAATACCATACATAGTGACTTTCATACTTATCCTTTGAAGTGACTTTTTTGTTATTTATGAATCCTATCAGGAAGTTGGTAATGAGACAAAAGTGTGACGGATATATTTTGATGAGTAAAAAATACCCCTTGATGGGGTAGGGGAATGGCCAGTTATTGATCAAACGCAACAAACTATTTGGATAAAAGGAAATAATGTTGGTTGAAGTTTATAGGAGGTATCAATGGAACTGAGTCCTGTGTTTGCAAGGCGTTTGTATTTAGCTCTGCTAGTTGAAAGTCTAGAGAGACCAAATGTTCCTAAATTAATTGAGCAGACTGGCTGGCCACGTCGCACAATCCAAGATGTAATTAAAGCTTTACCAGGTATTGGTATTGAACTCGCTTTTGTTCAAGACGGTCGACGTCATAATGATGGCTATTATCAGCTATCGGATTGGGGCCCTTTTGATAGTCAGTGGGTGACCGATCGTGAACCTGATATTGCGGCGAGCTTGGGTTTTAGAGCCTAGTTGAAATTGGGCTTTTAGAACATTGGTTTTCGAGCAGAAAATCGCACTCAAAAATCACATGCAAATGATTGATTTCCGTATTCTGGCCGTCGTTTCTATTTCGCTATGATTTCATAGCATTGATATGCATTGCCAACGACGGTGAACGAGGTTGAAAAATCTTGTGGAGTGATCATGAACACCGTATCCGCGCCAAGTTGTTTGGCGCGGTTTTTTATGTCATGCAGTGCACCTTGCACCAGCACATCATTGGGGAAAAACAGGTAGGAATACCAATGTCCTTCACTGCCCGTTACCTCGCCTAACCATTCACAATTATCCGCATTAAAACCCCCGTCCATTCTAAGATGAACCATCTTGGCTGGTTCGTTGATCGTTGTCGTCGGTGTTGTGCATCCCAGCAGAGTTGCCGGGAGTGCTATTACGACAAATAATTTACATAGCTTGTGAAGCATAAACAAAGAACCCTACCCAACTGATGACCAATAGCATCCAAGGCAGTATAGAGCTTTTTGCGCTTGGTGAGGGTGATAGCGTCTTTGGTTGTTGATTTTCATCACTGTTTTCGTTGGCTATTTGTTTACTACGTTGTACTTTTTTCTTTGCTTTATCCGCTTGACGGGCTTTTTCTTTTTGCTGCTTTTTATACAGCGCAATGCCTTTCTCTATGCCTTGAGCAATCAGTTTTGTTTGCTCTTTAGATTGGCCTTGTTTTTGTGTCGCTTTGGCAATGCCCAACGCTTCTTGTTGAGTTTTTTCTGAGGGTGGGGTGGTTTTTTTCATTGTTTTTTGACGTTAGTTGTTTAGCAGCAATCGTATCATGTTGATCGTAAGAGATCTGTCATTCTGTCTGCGATGTGAGCTAACCGATGTTCAAAATTGGCCGATAAATTTCATGGTATGTTTCAATTTTTGGGGTAGAGTGGACCCATAAATTAAATAGGTAGGCAAAGACGATGAGATACGCCATTGATGCATATGATAAAAATGGTTTTCTGAATGCCCCTAGATTGCTTTGGTTAGGCTGGATGTTACTGGCTAAAGCATGGGTAGTGTTCGTGGTTGCAGGTGCTAGCCGTGATAGTGGTAGTGAGATATTGACTTATGTCTATCCTGACCATGACATGCTCTATTTGGGGTTGATGATGGGTGTCCCAAGTATTGCCCTAATGTGGTTAGTCAGTTTGCGTACACCAGAGCGTGGGTGGGTGAGTAGGCTTGTTTCTTGGGGAAAACCGATTACCTTGATAACCGCAGTCAGTCAGCTAGCGCAAAGTGTGTACCATGTTTACTTGCAAGCAGGTGCTTTTAGTTGGACCAACGGTTTAATTATGTTGTTACTGTTGTGGTTTTGTATTTATGTTTACCAGAGCAAAACGGTAAGAGATTGCTTTATGATTCCAGCAACGAACAACTGATCCCAATCAAAACGCCGAACCAAATAATCATTACACTGAGCAAAAATAAAATAACAAGGAGCTCTAAATGTCACAGTCTCAAACGGCCATCCTTCCAGAAGCGGAGCCATTTGCACAGTACATTCAGATAAAAGTACGTCAAAACAACGAGCAAGTTTTAGCTCAGCTACAAGCACTTCCAACCTTAATTGAAGAGTTAAATCAGCAACAGGTGAACGCTAATTTAACCCTGTCGATTGCTTTTACTCATGGCTTTTGGCAGCAGTTAAATCAAGCGATGCCAGCGGAGTTGATCGCATTTCCTCAGCTAGGTGAAGGTGATGTTGTTGCGCCAAGCAGCGATATTGATGTGCTTATTCATCTGCATTCCACTCGTCCTGATTTACACTTTTATGTGGTACGCAAACTTCTCTCTGAGATTGCAGATGATGTTTTGGTTGTGGATGAAACGGCGGGTTTCCGTTACTTAGACGCACGTGACATGACGATGTTTATTGATGGCACAGAGAATCCGAAAGAAGCGATGCGTGAAGAAGTGGCGATCATTCCTCAAGGAGAGTTCGCTGGTGGCAGTTACGTCATGGTTCAACGTTTCATTCATGACTTGCCAGCGTGGAATCGCCTTAGCGTAAAAGCACAAGAAAAAGTGATTGGCCGCACTAAGCCTGATTCAATTGAGCTCGACGACGTACCTGCAGCCTCGCACGTTGGTCGTGTTGATATTAAAGAAGAAGGCAAAGGCCTCAAAATTGTCCGCCATAGCCTGCCATACGGCAGTGCGAGTGGTGAGCACGGTCTATTGTTTATTGCGTACTGTAATACTCTGCACAACTTTAAAGTAATGTTAGAGAGTATGTATGGCGTGACGGATGGTAAAACTGACCAGATGTTGCGTTTTACTCATGCGGTTACCGGCGCGTATTTCTTCGCACCAAGCCAAGAAATGCTGCAGAGTCTTCGCGTTAAGTCGTAGCCCATTCCCTTGCGTGACAGATTGATTAACCGAGCCGCTGCGCTCGGTTTTTTTATGCTTGCTCTCCCATCAGTAAAAAAGCTAAAGATCTCTGAGATTTGCCGATAAAAAGACAATACCGGTAAAAGGCTAGCCATTTTATGACGATCACTGTTAATACCAATGTCTCGGCAATGACCGCGCAACGCCATTTAGGCAATGCGACGCAATTGCTGAATCAATCCTTGGAGAGGCTCTCTTCAGGGAGTCGCATTAATAGTGCCAAAGATGATGCGGCCGGTTTGCAAATCTCCAATCGCTTGGAAGCCCAAATGAGCGGACTTGATGTTGCAATGCGCAATGCCAATGATGGTATTTCAATCATGCAGACTGCTGAAGGTGCGATGAGTGAATCGACTAATCTCTTACAGCGCATGCGTGATCTTTCTTTGCAATCTTCGAATGGTGCGAATAGCGCTTCTGAGCGACAAGCCCTTCAGGAAGAAATGACGGCTTTGAACGATGAATTGAACCGAATTGCTGAAACTACCTCTTTCGGTGGTCGAAAATTGCTCAACGGTTCCTTTAAAAGCTCGGCTTTTCAGATTGGCGCTAGCTCTGGTGAAGCGGTACAAGTATCGCTCAACAATATGCGTACAGACACCCTAGCAATGGGTGGCTTTAGTTATGTTGCCGGTACAAAGGTAAACAGTGAATGGCAAGTTGGTGTCGATAACCGCCAATTAAATCTATCTTTCACTAACGCGAAAGGCGTGCAAGAGAGCATTAAGATAGAGGCTAAAGCAGGTGACGATATTGAAGAGTTGGCTACCTATATCAATGGTCAAACCGATAAAGTCTCAGCATCGGTTAATGAAGATGGCCAGTTGCAGATCTATATGGCCGGTAAAGAAACATCCGGTACGATTGCTTTCTCAGGCAGCCTTGCCAATCAATTGCAAATGAATCTCTCTGGCTATGAGTCGGTGGATAGTCTCGATATCACTCAAGCGGGTGGCGCGCAGCGCGCGGTCTCGGTGATTGATACGGCATTGCAATTTGTTGATAGCCATCGTGCTGAGCTTGGCGCGCTACAAAACCGCTTTGATCATTCAATCAATAATCTCAGCAATATAAATGAAAATCTCGCGGCGTCGAATAGCCGGATTAAAGATACTGATTACGCCAAAGAAACCACGCAAATGGTTAAGCAGCAGATACTGCAGCAGGTGAGTACTTCTATTCTCGCGCAGGCTAAACAGCAACCTAATCTTGCTTTAACACTATTGAATTAAGCTCGCTAAGCCAATCTAGCCGTGTGATCGCGCACTTATGTCGATGTGAATAGGGCGTTTGTCTTAAAAAAGAGAACGCTATCGACCAGTGATAATAAACCTTTAGTAAATAAATCGACTTTTGATTGTTTTTATCCTGTTCATCACACTCTTCTGGCTAAAGCATCTTTTTTCAAAAAAAACTTAAAAAAATTCTAAAGGTTTTCAAAACCACGCCGTTAATAAAAGTAACTTTGAGAGAACTACTTGGTTTTCCGAGACGTCGGAAACCGGAAACATCGGAAAATCAATTGGAGATAACACCATGGCAGTGAATGTAAATACTAACGTTTCAGCAATGACAGCTCAGCGTTACCTTAACCAAGCAACTAGCGCACAACAAACTTCAATGGAGCGTCTATCGTCTGGTTCTAAAATCAACAGCGCAAAAGATGACGCTGCTGGTCTACAAATTTCAAACCGCTTGAATGTACAAAGCCGCGGTCTAGATGTTGCAGTACGTAACGCGAACGATGGTATCTCTATCGCTCAGACTGCTGAAGGCGCGATGAACGAAACAACGAACATCCTGCAACGTATGCGTGACCTATCGCTACAATCTTCAAACGGTTCTAACTCTGATTCAGAGCGTGTAGCAATCCAGGAAGAAGTAACATCTCTAAACGATGAGCTTAACCGTATTGCTGAAACAACCTCTTTTGGTGGTAACAAGCTTCTTAACGGTACGTTCAGCACTAAATCAATGCAGATTGGTGCGGACAACGGTGAAGCAGTAATGCTAACGCTAAACGACATGCGCAGTGACAATGCTGGCATGGGCGGCACGGCTTACAAAGCAGCTGCTGAAAACGCTAAAGATAAAGATTGGGGTGTAGAAGCGGGTAAAAACACGCTAGAAATCACTCTAACTGCTAAAGATGGTGCAGCGCCTGAAACTATCGCTATCAACGCGAAAGAAGGCGACGATATCGAAGAGCTAGCAACTTACATCAACGGTCAAACAGATAAAGTAAAAGCATCTGTTGACGAAGATGGTCGTCTACAAGTATTCGCTGGTAGCAACAAAGTTGACGGCGCGGTTTCATTCGGTGGTTCACTAGCGGGTGAACTAGGCATGAGCGCTGGTAAAGCTGAAACGGTAGATACTATTGACGTAACTTCAGTTGGTGGCGCACAGCAATCTGTAGCGGTAATCGACGCAGCACTAAACTATGTTGATAGCCACCGTGCAGAACTAGGTGCATTCCAAAACCGTTTTGACCATGCAATCAGTAACTTAGATAACATCAACGAAAACGTGAACGCATCTAAGAGCCGCATCAAAGATACTGACTTCGCGAAAGAAACAACGGCGCTTACTAAGTCGCAAATTCTTTCTCAAGCATCAAGCTCAGTACTTGCGCAAGCAAAACAAGCTCCAAACTCAGCACTAAGCCTACTAGGCTAATTGTTAGAGTGAAGAAAAACCCAGCCTAGGCTGGGTTTTTTTGTATCTTAAAAAGCTAGGTCGACAAAAGATTTAGATTGATTTCACGCTTTTGTTATCAATTTGGCTCAACTAAAAAAAAAGATAATTTTTCTCTAAAGGTTACATTTTACTCGCCGTTAAAGGACTGAGAGAAATGATATGCGTCAAAGTGAGGTGAGAGACACTGCGGCGCATGCCCCTATGCCAAAGGAGATCAATTATGGCGATCAATGTAAACACGAACGTGTCTGCAATGACAGCACAGCGCTACGTAAACAATGCAGCCGACGGGATGCAGAAGTCGATGGAGCGCTTGTCGTCAGGTTACAAAATCAACAGTGCAAAAGATGATGCTGCTGGTCTGCAAATTTCAAACCGCTTAACATCTCAAAGTCGTGGTTTGGATATGGCAGTAAAAAATGCCAATGATGGTATTTCGATTGCGCAAACCGCAGAAGGTGCGATGAATGAAACCACCAATATTCTGCAACGTATGCGTGATCTATCATTGCAATCATCGAACGGTTCAAACTCAAGTTCTGAGCGCGTTGCGATCCAAGAAGAGGTAACGGCATTAAACGATGAACTCAATCGTATTGCCGAAACGACCTCTTTTGGTGGTAACAAGCTGTTGAATAGCCAGTACGGTAGTCAATCTTTTCAGATTGGTTCAAGTTCGGGCGAAGCGGTAAAATTGACCATGGGTGACATGCGTTCTGATACTGCAGCCATGGGCGGAAAATCGTACCAAGTAGCAACCGGAAAAACGCCTGATTGGCGAGTACAAGCAGACAGCACCGACATCACATTTGACTATTCAGATGCGAATGGTGAAGCGAAGTCATTGACGATCAACGCGAAAGCAGGCGATGATATCGAGCAGCTGGCCACTTACATTAATGGTCAAAGCAACGATATTAAAGCTTCGGTTGGCGAAGATGGGAAAATGCAGTTATTTGCGGCAACAAACCAAGTAAGCAGTGAAGTCACCGTTGCGGGTGCTTTAGGCAGTGAGCTGGGTTTTGAAGCAGCAAAAGACGTAACAGTCGCTGACGTGGATGTGAGTACGGTAGCAGGGTCGCAAATGGCGGTTTCTGTTATTGATAGCGCACTCAAATCCGTTGATAGCCAACGTGCATCATTAGGTGCATTCCAAAATCGTTTTGATCATGCGATCAGCAATTTAGACAATATCAATGAAAACGTAAACGCATCGCGTGGACGTATTCGTGATACTGACTATGCAAAAGAAACAACTCAAATGACTAAGTCGCAGATCCTGCAGCAAGCCAGTACTTCAGTTTTGGCCCAAGCAAAACAGAGTCCTACTGCGGCATTAAGCTTATTGGGTTAAGGATAAGTAATACCGAGCTGACTAGGCCGATTACCCTAAACGGCGGATCGGTCTATGAGGTGGAAGGGAGATTGTTATGGAGATACCGTCCTACGCATCGAACATCCAGTCCCATGGCTCACAAAGTGGCACTAAAATTGCTTCGGAATATGATAATTCGCAAAGCTCCGCCTCAGTTTCAAAGACGGCCGTAGCATCAGAATTAAGCCAGTTAACCTCGCGCGGGATTGAACAAGCGATGGAAGCAACGCAGTCCAGACTGAAGCTTTCAGAGCAAGAACGTGAGAAAGTAGTGGAACAGATGAATGAGTTCATCTCAACCATTCAAACCGGCTTATCGTTTCGGGTTGATGAAGAATCCGGACGAGATGTTGTGACCATCTATGAAGAAAGTACTGGCGAAATCATTCGTCAGATACCCGATGAGGAGATGTTAGAAGTGATGCGACGTCTTAGAGAGCAAACAGCACGTTATTCGTCTGGGCTGTTGATTGATAAGGTGTAATTGTATTTTTGAGGTGATTAGATGAGTTTTGGCCCTGTAGGGATGAATTCTGGCATGGATATCAATGCCATGGTCGGCAAAATTGTTGAGGCGGAGCGTGCACCCAAGCAGCAACGTATCAATAATGAGCAGACTAAAATTGAATCCAGTGTCAGTGCCTACGGTCGACTCAGAGAGTCGCTGGATACGATGAAAAACTTGATGGCGAGTTTTCGCCAAGAAAAGGCGTTTGCGGCAAGAAAGGTAGACACTACTGATGATGCCGTCGTGTCGGCAACCGCCTCAACTGAAGCGATCGCAGGCCGTTATGCTGTTGATGTGTTGCAACTTGCTCAAAGCCACAAAATTGCGTCGGATGTTTTTCCTGAAGACGCAAAATTTGGCGAAGGTAAGTTGCGCATTTCGATGGGTAGCAAATCGTTCGAAGTAGACGTAAAACCGCACTCCAAGCTAAGCGATGTTGTCCGAGGCATCAACGGCAGCAAAAGTAACCCTGGAGTGCGCGCTTCGGTTATCAACGATACCAATGGCCCTCGTTTGATTGTCGCCTCAGACCTCTCTGGTCAAGATCATGCCGTTAGCATGAAAGTTGAAACCAACCAGCCCAATAATCTACTTAAGCAACTTGAGTATAAAACACTTGAGCAGCGTGTTTCTGATCTTGAAAAAGCTCGCGCAACAGCGCAAGATCTGCTCAGTCCTTTAACGCCCCAAGAACAATTAGTGGCTGACCGAATTGCTCAACGTAACATCGATGCGGCAAAAATTGTCGACGGTGAAATTGCCGATGCGAGCCGACAAGCGGCAACGGTTGTCGACCCTAATGCGGCAAAAGACATCACGCCAGTCAATCAGATTTCCGAAAAAGCGGTTGCAGCGGCAGCGGGCGCTGGGCAAGCTGCAAATAAATACATTAAGCCAGAAGATCGTATCCCAGGTTGGACGCCCACTGCCTCCGGGACGTTATTGGATTCTTACTGGGAACCCGAGCCACAGCTGGATGATAAGGCGCGTGAAAAATCGGGTGATATACCGGGGTGGAACAACACCGCTTCGGGCACGTTGACGGATTCTTATGTCACACCAAAAGAAGCGCAAGCAGCACTCGACAAAAAATTGGCTGCCGAGCAGGCAGTGATTAAAGCGGCGCATCAGGATGAAATTGATCAGATTGATGCGGCATTGGCAGCCGGCGATATGGATGATGCGCAAGCCAAGCAAGCTAAATTAGATATGTTGCCACCGGAGCAGCGCGAATATCTACAACGAATTGAGCAGGCTCAACAAGCACTGAAAGCGGCACAAGGTTCGTTTGATACTTATAGTGGCATGAGCCAAGTACAAGCGGCACAAGATTCAAAAGTGATGCTTGATGGTGTCGCTCAGCTATCAAGCAATAACAACATCATCGAAAACGCCATTGATGGGGTTGATTTAACCCTCAAAGGACGCACCCAACCGGGGAAACAAGCCTCGGAAATTGATATTGAGTATGACCGTCAAGGTGTACGAGAAGATATTGAACAGTTCGTTTCAGCCTACAACCAGTTCTATCAATTATCAAAAGATCTCGCCACCGTCGATCCGATGACGGGTCAAGCTGGACCACTGTCGGGAGACAGTATCGTGCGTAGTGCGGATTCGCGCTTAAAAGCGGTTTTCTCTCAATCGGTTGAGCCGGCACCACAGGAGCTAAAATCACTGACTGAGTTTGGTATCACCACCACTCGTCAAGGCTCGTTAGAAATTAATTATGAAATGCTTGATCGTCAACTGAACAATAACTTCAACAAATTAGAAGATTTTTTCGGTGGCAATCAGGGGTTCGCGAAAAAGGTCGAAGACGCAATCCATGGTTTAACGGGGGTGACAGGCTCATTGCGAACGCGTGAACAAAGCCTAGTTGAGCGAAATTATCGATTGCAAGATGATCAGGTCAAACTGGATCGTCGCATGGAAGGCTTACAAGAGCGCACCCATGCAAAATTTAGCGCCATGCAAGATTCAACCAGTAATATGCAAGCGCAGTTAGCGGGGATGATGAGTGCTCTCAACCGATAAATTCACAGATCAGTTAAAGCAGTTAAGTGATCTGGATCACACAATAAAGAATGAGCTTTCAGTGGATGACATTAACACTGAAGAAATTTCTGAGTTGGTCGATAAAAGAGAACAATTGTTGCAGAGACTGCTCTGCACGATAGACGAGCTGCCACAATTATCTCAAACTGAGCAGTGGCAACAAGCGATCAAAGAGACACAGAATGTGGTCATGCTGATGCAAAGCAAAACCACGTTACTTGGTCAAACATTATATAAATATCGTCACGGCAATAAGTCCGTGCAGCAATATAAAAAGTTTTTGTAGAAGAGGAATGCTATGCGCGGTTCATTACAGGCTTATAAGAAGGTATCGGTAGATAGCCAGCTCACCGCGGCCTCCCCGCATAAAATCGTTCAGATGTTGATGGCTGGGGCTATTGAGCGTTTGATTCAAGGTAAAGCTGCAATGCAGCAGGGTAATATCCCAGCGAAAGGTGAGCGCTTAGGCAAAGCTCTCGACATTATTATCAGTTTACGTAGCTGTTTATCGATGGATGATGGCGGAGATATTGCGCAAAACTTGGATCAACTCTACGAATTTATGATCACACAAATCACGGCAGCGAATCACAAAAATGACCCTCAACCATTAGATGATGTGATTGATATTATTCGTGAGATCAAATCAGCGTGGGATCAGATACCAGCTGAGTTTCATAACCTAACAGCTCAAGAGGTTGGGTTGTAATAAATAGATTAAAAAAGGTTAAATTATTTAGATATTTAATAGAAATAGCCTTGGCTTAATATCACACCTCCTAATTGCTTGGTTGCCTTATTTTTTTTATCAAATAAAATAGAAGCCACTAACTAGCCTAGTGGCTTATTTTGTTGCCGAATTTTGTAAATTGACTATCGTTAATAATTACTCGAACTAAGAGATACGATTTTCATCACTTTGGCAGATTCAAGTATTTAATGAAGGCAATCATTCACACCTATGCAAGGCTTAGCAAAACTACTTGTTATTGAAGACGACGCCCAGGCGCAAACGAATCTAGCATCTATCCTAGATTTCGTTGGTGAGCCATGCGAAGTCGTCAATGCAGCACAAATTGATACGTTAGATTTTTCAGGCGTTTGGTCCGGTTGCATCATTGGTTCTATTCTTCAAACAGAACAAGCAATCAAACTAAACCAAAAATTATCGCGCGCGAGTCATATCCCACTTCTTATCGCCAACAAGCAGTTTATGTTTGCCGAGGAACTCACCAACTACGTTGGGGACCTCGCTTATCCGCTGAATTACCCGCAACTGAGTGAAGCTTTACGTCACTGTAAAGATTTTCTTGGTCGCAAAGGTGTTAATGTTGTTTCTTCTTCACGCAAAAACACGCTGTTTCGCAGCTTGGTTGGGCAAAGTCGTGGCATCAAAGATGTCCGCCACCTGATTGAGCAAGTCTCGTCTACGGAAGCCAATGTCCTGATTCTTGGAGAATCTGGCACGGGTAAAGAAGTCGTGGCACGCAACATTCATTACCATTCTTCTCGCCGTGGTGGCCCATTTGTACCAATTAACTGTGGTGCTATTCCTCCTGATTTGTTGGAAAGTGAGCTCTTTGGTCATGAGAAAGGGGCGTTCACCGGCGCGATTACCGCGCGTAAAGGCCGTTTTGAGTTAGCGGAAGGCGGAACGCTGTTCTTAGACGAAATTGGTGATATGCCAATGCCGATGCAAGTCAAACTGCTGCGTGTGTTACAAGAGCGCTGCTTTGAACGCGTTGGGGGTAACAATACCATTCGTGCTGATGTTCGCGTGATTGCGGCGACACATCGAAACTTAGATACCATGATTAGTGACGAGTCTTTCCGTGAAGATTTGTACTACCGTATCAATGTGTTTCCAATTGAAATGCCGGCCCTGCGTGAGCGGAAAGAAGACATTCCGTTGTTGTTGCAAGAGTTAATGACACGCATGCAAGCAGAGGGGGCACAGCCTATCTGTTTCACACCGCGTGCCATCAATTCTTTAATGGAACATGATTGGCCAGGCAACGTGCGTGAGTTGGCAAACTTAGTTGAGCGAATGATTATCCTCTATCCGAGTAGCTTGGTTGATGTGAATCATTTACCAACTAAATATCGTTATAGTGATATTCCAGAGTTTCAGCCAGAATCCAATCCATTGGTTTCTGTTGAAGAGCAAGAACGCGATGTGCTACATAACATTTTTTCTGATGATTTTAGCATCGATGATCTTGATGTCTTCGCCAATAGCGAGCATGCCCCACAAGCGCTGCCACCGGAAGGATTGAACCTTAAAGAGATGTTGGCAGAGCTTGAAGTTAATATGATTAACCAAGCTCTTGACGCTCAGGGTGGTGTAGTCGCTCGAGCTGCGGATATGCTGGGCATGCGCCGTACGACCTTAGTTGAAAAAATGCGCAAGTATAACCTTCAACGCTAGTTTATTGTGGTGTCAATAAAATGGCGCCGTATTAACTAATTGAAATTTAAAGTAAATGGCTTGGCTTGCAATTTGCATGTCAGGCCATTGTAGTATTTAAGGCAAAAAAACGGTACGCAGGCGAACAAAGAATGGATAACCACTTAGGCTCATTAGAAGAGCAAGTTGAACGTTACAAGCAGGTTTTAGACGTGATGCCTGCTGGGGTTATCTTGCTCGACACCCAAGGTGTGGTGCGTGAAGTCAACCCAGAAGCCGAACGTTTGCTAGAAGTTCCCTTGGTTGGCTATAAATGGTTCGAAGTGATTCAATGGGCCTTTGCTCCGCGTGAAGATGACGGTCATGAAATCTCGTTACGCAATGGCCGTAAGGTGCGCTTAGCGATTTCAGCCTCAGCGACCGGACAATTGATCCTGATTACTGATCTGACCGAAACGCGCCTATTGCAATCACGTATTAGTGATTTACAGCGTTTATCATCACTTGGTCGTATGGTGGCTTCGTTAGCACACCAAGTCAGGACGCCTTTATCAAGTGCGATGCTATACGCTTCAAACCTTGCTGCGCCCAATTTACCGCCAGCAACAAAAGATCGCTTTCAAAGTAAGTTAGTTGATCGATTGCAAGACCTTGAAAAACAAGTTAATGATATGCTGTTGTTTGCCAAAGGTGGTGACAACAAGGTAGTGAAAGAATTTACGATTGCTGAATTGGTTGCGGAATTCTCACCTATGGTGGAGACGGCGCTGAAAAATAGTGCCATTGATTACTGCCTTGAGGTTGAAGGCGAGTCAACCCGTTTGCTGGGTAATGCTAACGCGATAGCTTCAGCATTAAGTAACTTAGTGATGAACGCCATTCAGATCGCAGGCAAAGAATCACAGATAGATGTGTTTTTCCGCCCAGTAAATAACGAATTAAAGATCTCGGTGCAAGATAGCGGACCGGGTGTTGCGCAAGAATTACAGCAAAAAATTATGGAACCTTTCTTTACCACTCGCTCTCAAGGCACAGGCCTTGGATTGGCAGTCGTACAGATGGTTTGTCGCGCGCACGACGGAAAACTTGAACTCATTTCTGAGGAAGGAGATGGGGCATGTTTTACCATGTGCATACCACTGGAAAATGCTCCTCAACTTGACCAATCAGTAACGACTGGAGAATAGCAATGGCTCAAAGCAAGGTACTTATCGTAGAAGATGACGAAGGTTTACGCGAAGCACTCGTCGATACCCTCGCGCTTGCTGGCTACGAATGGCTTGAAGCAGACAGCGCTGAAGACGCGTTGGTTAAGCTTAAAACTAACGCCGTGGACATTGTTGTTTCGGATGTTCAAATGGCCGGCATGGGTGGTCTAGCACTGCTGCGCAATATCAAACAGCATTGGCCAAATCTGCCGGTATTGTTGATGACGGCATACGCCAATATTGAAGATGCCGTTTCAGCAATGAAGGATGGCGCGATTGATTACATGGCGAAACCTTTTGCTCCAGAAGTTCTGTTGAACATGGTCAGTCGTTACGCGCCAGTTAAATCAGACGACAACGGTGATGCTGTTGTTGCTGATGAAAAAAGTTTAAAGCTGTTGGCGCTTGCCGACAAAGTGGCTCGTACCGATGCCAATGTGATGGTGCTTGGCCCTAGTGGTTCGGGCAAAGAAGTGATGTCGCGTTATATTCATAACGCCTCACTCCGCAAAAATGGCCCTTTTGTGGCGATTAACTGTGCAGCGATCCCTGACAACATGCTTGAAGCGACACTGTTTGGTTACGAAAAAGGAGCCTTCACCGGCGCGGTACAAGCGTGTCCAGGTAAGTTTGAACAAGCGCAAGGTGGCACGATTCTACTGGATGAAATCAGTGAGATGGATCTAAGCCTGCAAGCTAAGTTATTACGCGTACTGCAAGAGCGTGAAGTTGAGCGCTTAGGCGGCCGTAAGAGCATTAAATTGGATGTCCGAGTATTAGCCACCAGTAACCGCGATCTTAAGCAGTATGTGCTAGAAGGAAATTTCCGTGAAGATTTATACTACCGTCTGAATGTTTTCCCAATTGCATGGCCAGCGCTATGTGAACGTAAAGGGGATATTGAACCTTTAGCACGCCACCTGGTAGAGCGTCACTGTCAAAAATTGGGTATGCCGGTACCAAATTTGAGCCAAGACGCGCTGGCTAAACTCGTTGCCTATCCATGGCCGGGTAACGTCCGTGAATTGGATAATGTGGTGCAACGAGCCTTGATCCTGAGTGAAAATAATCACATTGGTGGTGAGCATATTCTACTTGAAGGCTTGGATTGGTTAGATGCAACCAGCTTACAGCAAGTGGTTGAGAATGGCTCAGTGGCAATGCCGACCATCAAGCCCGTGGCGGAAGTGGATGCTTTTAAAGGCTTATCTTCGACCTCTGGATTAGGGGGGGAACTAAGGGACCAAGAGTACACTATTATTCTTGAAACTTTAGTTGAGTGCGCTGGGCGCCGTAAAGAAATGGCCGACAAGTTAGGGATCAGCCCACGGACTTTACGCTACAAGCTCGCAAAAATGCGTGATGCAGGGATTGATATTCCAAACTAACGTGCTATTTTCGTAGGCTTAATAGTGCGTGGCATACTCTTTGCAGCGTCAGTAATACAACGTAGTTGCTTGTCAAAGAATTGACACCAGAGGTAATGATGAGAATTGATGGATTTAACAGCGAAATGCAAGCCATGATGCTGGATGCGGCTAACGCAAAACCAGTCGCCACAGGTCAAACTGTGGGGGCAGATTTTAAAGATTTGCTTAGCAATGCCATCAATAACGTCAACAGCCTTTCTAAAACGTCAGGTGACCTGCAAACCCGCTTTGATCGCGGTGATGAAAATGTCTCTTTATCTGATGTGATGATCGCTCGGAATAAATCGAGTGTCGCTTTTGAAGCAACGATCCAAGTACGCAATAAACTGGTTGAAGCGTATAAAGAATTAATGAACATGCCAGTGTAATTTAGGTAGCAACTGTGTCCGAGCGAAACCACTCAACAGATTTGGCTTTGTCTGAGTCAGCGTCCGACAATGCGATGATTGCGCATGGTGGCGTTGATGGCTCAAGCCAGAATCCAGATCTTGATGAAAAAAGCAGTTCTAAATTTGATTTAGCTGTGGGCGATCTTGACCTTATGCGTCAAGTGGTCCTTGTGCTGTCTATTTCTATCTGTGTAGCCTTGATTGTGATGCTATTTTTCTGGGTGAAAGAGCCTGAAATGCGTCCTCTGGGTGCCTATGAAACGGAAGAGTTAATTCCAGTCCTCGATTATCTGGACTCGCAAAAACAAGATTATACCTTGGAAGGCAATACCGTCATGGTGCCGGCCGGCGAATACAGCGGTCTCAAACTCAACCTTGCTCGCGCGGGCTTAAACCAAGCCACCGAAGAAGGTGATGATATCTTGCTGCAAGATATGGGATTTGGTGTATCACAACGTTTAGAGTTGGAGCGCTTAAAGCTCAGCCGTGAGCGTCAGCTTTCCAAAGCGATTGAAGAAATGAAGCAAGTGCGTAAAGCGCGCGTGTTACTCGCCTTACCCAAACAAAGTGTGTTTGTGCGTCATAATCAAGAAGCGTCTGCCTCGGTGTTTCTGAATCTCAAGTCGGGCAATAACCTTAAACAAGAAGAAGTCGATTCAATCGTTGATATGGTGTCGAGTGCGGTTCCTGGTATGAAGCCAAATCGTATCACGGTCACTGACCAGCATGGCCGCCTTCTCAGTTCAGGCTCTCAAGATGAAGCGTCGATGGCGCGTCGTAAAGAGCATGAATTAGAGCGTAAACAAGAATCAGCCCTGCGGGAAAAAATTGATTCGGTCCTGATCCCGATTCTCGGTTTTGGCAACTACACCGCGCAAGTGGATATCGAGCTTGATTTTAGCGCCGTAGAGCAAACTCGTAAGAGCTTTGACCCTAATACTCCGGCCACCCGCAGTGAGTACACATTAGAAGACTACAACAACGGCAGTGTTGTTGCCGGCGTTCCGGGGGCATTAAGCAACCAACCGCCAGCGGACGCGTCTATTCCACAAGATGTCGCACAAATGAAAGACGGCAGCATGATGGGGCAAGGTTCGGTGCACAAGGAAGCGACACGTAACTTTGAGCTTGATACCACCATCAGCCATGAACGCCGTCAAACGGGTGTGGTTAATCGACAAACTGTCGCGGTCGCGATCAAAAATCGCCCGATTGTCAATCCGGAAACAGGCACGACAACTTACCAACCGCTATCCGAATCTGAGCTTAATTCGATTCGCCAAGTCTTAATCGGTGCGGTTGGCTTTAGCCAAAATCGTGGTGACTTACTTAATGTTTTGAGCATGCAATTTGCTGAGCCTGAAATGGAAAGCATCGTTGATGCGCCAATTTGGGAACACCCTAATTTCAATGACTGGGTGCGTTGGTTTGCCAGTGCTCTGGTGGTGGTTATTGTCGTCTTAGTTCTTGTTCGTCCGGCGATGAAGAAACTGCTTAATCCAGCAGCGGAAGATGACGACCAAATGTATGGCCCAGATGGCATGCCAATTGGTGCGGATGGTGAAACTAGCTTGATCGGCGGTGATCTCGATGGTGGTGAACTGTTTGAGTTCGGTTCAAGTATCGATTTACCTAATCTACACAAAGATGAAGACGTATTAAAAGCGGTGCGTGCTCTGGTGGCGAATGAACCAGAGTTGGCTGCGCAAGTAGTGAAGAACTGGATGAAAGATGGCCAATGAAATCGTAGCACAGGAACAAGGCACTGATATCGCTGAAAATACAGTTGATATCTCGACTATTCCCGGTGAAGAGCGAGCAGCAATTCTATTGCTGAGCCTTAATGAAGAAGATGCCGCGGGCATTATCCGTCACCTAGAGCCGAAGCAAGTGCAACGCGTGGGTAGCGCGATGGCGCGTGCGGCGGATTTAAGCCAAGATAAGGTCGGTGCGGTGCATCGTGCTTTTTTGGAAGACATTCAGAAGTACACTAATATCGGCATGGGTAGCGAAGACTTTATGCGCAACACTTTGATTGCAGCATTAGGTCAAGATAAAGCCAACAACTTAGTCGACCAAATTTTGCTAGGCACAGGTTCTAAGGGCCTAGATTCATTGAAATGGATGGACCCACGTCAAGTGGCAAGCATCATCATCAATGAACACCCACAGATCCAAACCATCGTTTTATCGTACCTCGACCCTGATCAATCCGCCGAAATTTTGTCACAGTTTGCTGAACGTGACCGTCTCGATTTAATGATGCGTATTGCCAACCTTGAAGAAGTTCAACCTTCGGCTCTGGCTGAATTGAACGAGATCATGGAGAAGCAGTTTGCAGGTCAAGCGGGTGCTCAAGCAGCCAAGATTGGTGGCCTGAAAGCCGCTGCCGAGATCATGAACTACATGGACAACAACGTCGAAGGCGTCTTGATGGAGCAAATCCGCGACCAAGACGAAGATATGGCGACGCAAATCCAAGACCTGATGTTTGTGTTCGAAAACCTTATCGAAGTCGACGACCAAGGCATTCAGAAATTGCTGCGTGACGTACCGCAAGATGTTCTGCAAAGAGCGCTTAAAGGCGCCGATGATGGCCTACGTGATAAGATCTTCAAGAACATGTCTAAGCGTGCCGCTGAAATGATGCGCGATGACCTTGAAGCGATGCCGCCAATCAAAGTCTCTGATGTGGAATCTGCACAGAAAGAAGTGCTGGCGATTGCCCGTCGCATGGCGGATGCTGGTGAGCTAATGCTGTCTGGCGGCGCGGACGAATTCCTATAATTATTTGCTGCTACAGGTAAACGAACATGTCTGGTGAGAGAAAACGCGGCTTTTTACGCCTCGATGACGATCAACAAGTAGAGAAACCGCAGAAATGGGGTTTGCCTGACTATACCTCTGAAAATCGCTCGCAAGCACGCGAAACGGCGATGAACTACGATCCGGGCTGGATGCCGAGCTTTAGTGAGCCGGAAGTCGATGTTCCTGCAGAGCTGACTGACGAAGAAATCGAACTGATCAAGCAGCAAGCTTATCAGGAAGGGTTACATCAAGGTCAAGAAGCGGGCTTTAAGCAAGGCTATGATAAAGGTAAAGAGCAAGGGCTAGAGCAAGGTCAGCAAGAAGGTCTTGAGTCTGGAAAAATCGAAGGGGTTGCCGCGGGACAAGAGTTTATTCAGCAGCAAGTACAAACCTTCGTTAATCTGGCCAATCAATTTGCTCAACCACTTGAGTTAATGAATGCGCAAGTGGAAAAACAGCTGGTAGACATGGTACTGACTTTGGTCAAAGAAGTGGTGCATGTTGAGGTGCAAACCAATCCCCAAGTGATTTTAGATACCATTAAGCAGTCAGTTGAAGCGCTGCCTGTGTCTGGTCATGCAATCACCTTGAAACTCCATCCTGATGACGTTGAAATTATCCGCTCCTCTTATGGTGAAGAAAGCCTTGAGTTCCGTAATTGGACGTTATTGGCTGAACCTGCTTTAAATCGCGGTGATGTGCAAATTGAAGCGGGCGATTCCAGCGTCAATTACCGCATGGAAGAGCGAATCTGCAGCGTGTTACAAAGTTTTTGTGGTTCTAATCGTCATCAAGGCGGTGAATAGTGCTACAGCTGGCTGATCGACTTTCTCAATACAAAACCAAAGGGTTAACATGTCGCCCTGTCGCGTCAGGTAAACTGGTGCGCGTGGTCGGTTTGACGCTTGAAGCGACAGGCTGTCGAGCGCCGATTGGCAGCTTGTGTAAAGTCGAAACTATGCACGGTGAAATGGAAGCCGAAGTGGTGGGCTTTTCTGGTGACAATCTATTTTTGATGCCGAGCGAGCAAATTACTGGTGTGATGCCCGGTGCCAAAGTGACGCCTTTAACCAGTGAAACCGGTCTTCCTGTTGGCATGGAATTACTTGGTCGGGTCATTGATGGTGTTGGTAACCCCCTTGATGGTCTTGGACCAATCTATACCGAAAAACGCGCTTCATTCAATGCCGAGCCGATAAACCCTTTGTCGCGTAAGCCAATCACTGAGCCTTTGGATGTGGGCTTAAAAGCGATCAATGGTTTATTGACGGTCGGAAAGGGCCAACGTATCGGCCTATTTGCCGGTTCAGGTGTCGGTAAATCGGTTACCTTGGGTATGATGACTCGTGGTACGACTGCGCAAGTAGTTGTGGTGGGGTTGATTGGTGAACGTGGCCGCGAAGTAAAAGAATTTATTGAAGAAATTTTAGGTGTTGATGGCAGACAACGCTCTGTGGTTGTTGCAGCACCGGCGGATTCATCGCCATTGATGCGTCTGAAAGGCTGTCAAACCGCATTGACCATTGCCGAGTACTTCCGTGACCAAGGCTTAGATGTGCTCTTGCTGATGGATTCACTGACACGTTTTGCTCAAGCTCAACGTGAAATTGCTTTGTCTGTTGGAGAACCACCTGCCACCAAAGGTTATCCGCCATCGGTATTCGCCAAGCTGCCTGCTTTGGTTGAACGTGCCGGTAACGGCAGTCCTGAGCAAGGTTCCATTACCGCCTTTTTCACCGTGTTAACCGAAGGTGATGATCTACAAGATCCGATTGCGGATGCGTCACGTGCTATCTTGGATGGTCACGTGGTGTTATCACGGGAGATGGCGGATGCTGGTCATTATCCGGCGATCGATGTTGAGAAGTCGGTCAGTCGTGTCATGCCACAGATCACCACCGATGAGCATGTGCTGATGTCTAAAGCGGTGCGTCAGGTCTTGTCTATTTGTCGTAAAAACCAAGACTTGGTGTCTATCGGTGCCTATAAGCCGGGCACTGATCAAGCGATTGATGCTGCCTTTACACTTAAACCGAAACTCGATGCATTCTTACAGCAAAGCATGAAAGAGAGTGTCCCTTATGATATGTGCGTCAATATGCTTGGTCGCCTACTAAAAGGGGAATAAGGACTAAATGGATAACGCATTAGAGTTTTTGGTTGAACAAGTTAAAGAGCGTGAAAACCAAGCCGTGTTAGCTCTGAATCAAGCGCGCGGAGAACTGCATGGTTATTACCAGCAGTTAGAACAGATTGAAAAGTATCGATTGGATTATTGTCAGCAATTGATTGATCGTGGCAAACAAGGCTTAACCGCGAGCCAATATACTCACTTGAATCGTTTTTTGACCACGCTTGATAATACCTTGTCGAAACAAAAACAGGCCGAATCGCACTTTAAAGATCAGGTAGAAAACTGCGAAGCACACTGGTTGGAATGCCGTAAACAACGTCGCTCTTACGAGTGGATGATTGAGGAAAAACTAAAAGAAAAACAACGTTTAGAAAATATCCGTGAACAAAAGCAAATGGATGAGTTCTCAACCCTGCAATATTCCCGTCGTACCCTTTAAGCGTCGCGCGCCATGCTAACGTTACTAGCTATGTAACTAGTATAGTTGGCGCGTATCTTGCTTGATAATTCGTATTGAATCCGTGGCCATTTGGCCATCAAGTTGCTGTGATTGCTTGCTTAATATTGATTTGAGCCAGCCAACTTCAGCGACTTGTTACTGTATACGCGTGCACGTAAGCCGAGAGTGAGTCTACCAATAATGAATGTCAATCTATCCTCATCAACCGATGTTGCTAAAGTCAGTAACGGCGCTGTTGATGGTAAAAGCACGACGACAGAATCTGCTGAAGACGAAGGTTTTTTTGCTAAGCTGACGGCGTTTATTAAAGGCGAATCAAAAGCGGATGCAGCCCAAGGTGAGGCCGAGGCAAAAGTGAACGCTGAAGTCGCAGGGGATGCTGTAATTGAAACCGCGTCTGCGGCCACAGAACAAGGCGACGAAGTGACGGCGCTGGATGATGCCAGTTCAGAGCAAGCTCTGCTCGATGGCGATACTCTCGATACTGCCGAACAACAAAAGGTACAAACAAGCGCTGCGGATGATAGCGAGCATAAAGCGACCTCAATTCCTCCACAATTGGAAAAATTCATCGAAAAACCAAGCCCTGATTCAGCGCAAGTTGAACAAGCTTTGGCGGAAAACCAACAGTTTCTAGGTCGATTAGATCAATCAGTAAAATCGCTACAAACAAAAGACGGCAAGGCTTTGCCACCGCACGATGCGGCAGTGCTAGATGGTGACGTTGAGCTCATTGATGGGCAAGCAACTTTAACAGAGGCTCAAGCCCTGATAGCGGGTCAATCTGCCAATGTATCTGAGGATGATCTCGCCAAGATTGATTCGCAAAATCTGAGTGAACAACAAAAAGCCGAACTGGCTGCGTTGATGGGTCAAAGCGCTTCTAAAGACCAAGATCAAGACCAAGCGACAGTAGACTCGGCGGGAACCTCGGTGACCGCTCAAGACACCGAAGGAAAAGAGAAAGTTGAAGGCGCTGCAATTGCCTGGAATAGTCAAGCTAGCAGCCAAACTAGCAGCGGCGATACGGCAAAATTAGGTAAAGAAGAGGTTGTTCTAAAAGGTAATGCGCAGTCTGCGGCAATCATGCAGCAAGCGCAGAATCAGGCGCAACATTCAGCTCAGACAACAGCGCAAGCATCAGCGGCACAAACAAGTCATGCAGCGGCTGCGAGTAATGGTGCTATCAATGCGGCGGTATTAACCCCGACAGCGCCGATGGATGCTTCTGCTGCGCAGCAGTTACAAACCGTAACTGCACCGGTTAATAGCGCTGCGCAAGCTGAACAAATCATGCAAGCGGCGATGGGCTTAAAAGGCACCGCAGTGGCGGGTAAACTCGCTTCTTCAGCCGATGGTCAAGCCCCCGCAGGCATTGAAGCGGCACTCGCACAGCAGTTGGGCCAAACGGCTGGGGCTCAGGGGGTAAACAATCAAATTCGCCCAGAGCAAGTCGCTCAACAGCCGCCAATGCCACTTAATCGCGAGATGGCGAGTGAGCAAGTCGCAGAGCGGGTGCAAATGATGTTATCGAAAAATCTAAAAAATATTGATATTCGCCTCGATCCACCAGAGTTGGGCCGGATGCAAATCCGCATGAATATGAATGGTGATGGCACAAACGTACACTTTACGGTGGCGAACTCACAAGCCCGTGATATTGTTGAGCAAGCGATGCCGCGTCTACGAGAAATGTTGGCTCAGCAAGGTTTGCAGCTCGGAGATACTTCAGTACAGCAACAAGCGTCTGGTCAGCAGCAAAATGGCTATGCCGCAGCAAATGAAGGGGGTTTTGGTCAAGGGAGCAGCGATCAGCATGCATCAAGTGAAGAAAACCTTGAACCAGACGTCAAACTTGATTTGAATGTGGCGACAAAGCGTGATGGAATCAGTTATTACGCTTAGACTAGGCGTTAGA
Organism: Vibrio ichthyoenteri ATCC 700023; assembly: GCF_000222605.1. GTDB lineage: Bacteria > Pseudomonadota > Gammaproteobacteria > Enterobacterales > Vibrionaceae > Vibrio > Vibrio ichthyoenteri. The sequence goes on from NZ_AFWF01000012.1 coordinate 67,482, forward strand.
GATTAACGAATTGAATAGCTAGAGAAAGTTAAACTATGGCAGCAGAAGAAGTTGAAAACGGCGCACCTAAGAGCAAAAGCAAACTCATCATCATAATTGTCGCGGTGGTGGTATTGGTACTCGGCGGTGGCGGTGCGGCATTTTTCTTGATGGGTTCTGATGATTCAGGTTCATCGCAGCAGGCATCTCAACAAGCAGCAACTGCGACAGAGTCTCCGGTTTCCTATGTTAATATTGCTCAGCCATTTCTATTCAATGTTACCGGCGATAAAAAAGATCGTTTGGTACAAATTAACGTTCAGTTGATGGTGCGTGGATTCGAGAATGAAAATTTAGCTCGCTACCATTCACCTTTGATTGAAAGCTCACTGCTTGGTACGTTCGCATCAGCGACGGTCGAGCAGCTACGCAACGCCAATGGGCGCGTCGAGTTGCGCCAAAAAGCAACCGATGATATTAAAGCGAGCTTGACTCGCGCAGTAGGCCAACCCGTGATTGAACGTGTGTTGTTTACTGATTTTGTTATTCAGTAGGAATTAGTGTGACCGATCTATTAAGCCAAGACGAAATTGATGCGCTATTGCATGGCGTCGATGATGTCGATGACGTTGAAGATGACGTCGTCGCTGACAGTGATGCGGTAGACTTCGATTTCTCTTCCCAAGACCGCATTGTCCGCGGTCGTATGCCAACGCTTGAATTGATCAACGAGCGTTTTGCTCGTCATATGCGTATCAGCCTGTTCAACATGTTGCGAAAAACCGCTGAGGTTTCGATCAACGGTGTACAGATGATGAAATTTGGCGAATACCAAAATACGTTATATGTTCCAACCAGCTTGAACATGGTGCGCTTTAGACCTTTAAAAGGGACATCGTTGATCACCATGGAAGCGCGATTGGTATTTATTTTAGTAGAAAACTTTTTTGGTGGTGATGGACGCTTCCATGCGCGTATCGAAGGGCGTGAGTTTACCCCAACTGAACGTCGTATCATCCAGCTCCTGCTGAAAATTGTGTTTGAAGATTACAAAGAAGCTTGGTCACCAGTGATGGGGGTTGAGTTCGAATACCTCGATTCCGAAGTGAACCCGAGCATGGCGAACATCGTCAGCCCGACGGAAGTTATCGTGGTGAGCTCATTCCATATTGAAGTGGATGGCGGCGGCGGCGACTTCCATATGGTGATGCCATATTCGATGGTGGAACCGATCCGTGAATTGCTTGATGCTGGTGTTCAATCTGACAAGATGGAAACCGATGTGCGCTGGAGCAGTGCACTGCGTGAAGAGATCATGGATGTGCCGGTTAACTTCCGCGTTGATTTATTAGAAAAAGACATTTCATTGCGTGATTTGATGGAACTGCAACCGGGGGATATTATTCCGGTCGATATGCCAGAAAATGCGGTTATGTTCGTCGAAGAACTGCCAACCTATCGCGTAAAAATGGGTCGCTCTGGTGAGAAAATGGCGATTCAAATTGCAGAAAAAATCCGACGCCCAGATGTGGTGAAAACCGATATTGCGTTCCTTGGAAAAGACGTCATTTCCGATTTAGAGCGTGATGACGGTGAGATTGAAGATTAAAACGATTAAATAGGTATTTAGGTATGGAACCAAGTGACGACCAAAGACTAGCCGACGAATGGGCGGCGGCATTAGGTGAAGATCCAAGCGCTCCGAGTATTGATGTAGATGAAGTGATGTCGGCGCAGTTTGATGAATTGCAAGATACTTCATCACCAATCTCTGATGATGAGCGTCGTAAGCTCGATACCATTTTGGATATTCCAGTAACCATTTCGATGGAAGTTGGCCGTTCGCAAATCAGTATTCGTAACTTATTACAGTTAAACCAAGGTTCAGTTGTAGAGCTTGAGCGCTTAGCGGGTGAATCGCTGGATGTCTTAGTTAACGGCACCTTGATTGCTCATGGCGAAGTGGTGGTAGTGAACGATAAATTCGGTATTCGTTTGACCGATGTGATCAGCCAAACTGAGCGTATTAAGAAGCTAAGGTAATGTATGAAGCCTAATTTATACTGGCTATTACTGCTTTCTCCATCGGCTTTTGGCGCGTCAGCCGCGCCTTCAAGCCAATTTGACTGGGCGACCACATTTGGGTCGCTCTTGTTCGTTATAGCCCTGATCCTTTTATTGGCATGGATGCTTAAGCGCATGCGCGTTCCTACCATGACCAATCAAAAAGGCCTCAATGTCGTTCGCCAAGTCGCAGTAGGTACTCGTGAACGAATTTTGATTGTCCAAGCCGGAGAGGAGCAGTTTTTGGTTGGTGTGACTCCACAATCAATTCAACTGATTTCTAAGCTGGAAAAAACCTTGTCTCAGGAGGAGCTGGCTACCAGTCCGTTTGCAAGTCAACTGACTCAGCTACTGAAAAAGAATGATAAAAAATAATCACCTATCGTCACTTTTCTTGGCGTTTGTATTGGCTATTTTTTCCAGCTTGTCTGTCGCTTCAGAAGAGCTCGATACCCCAATTAATAGCAGCGTTGCTTCCAATTCGGTAACGGTGTCTGCAATGGAAAACGATCAAGGCTCAGCTCGAACCTTATCGACTAACATGATAGCGGGTACAGGCGGTGCAGGCATTCCTGCGTTTACCGTGACCACCAATGCCAACGGTACTGAAGATTATTCGGTTAACCTGCAAATTCTCGCCCTAATGACCATGCTTGGTTTTTTGCCAGCGATGGTTATTTTGATGACCTCGTTTACCCGAATCGTGGTGGTGATGTCGATCTTGCGTCAGGCGATGGGTCTACAACAAACGCCATCTAACCAAGTGATCATTGGCATCGCCATCTTTTTGACCTTTTTTATCATGTCACCGGTGTTGAATAAGATTAACGATACGGCGGTTCAGCCCTATATCAACGAGCAAGTGACCGCTCGCCAAGCGTTCGATCTTGCGCAGGAACCGATGAGAGATTTTATGCTCAAGCAGACGCGAGTAAAAGATCTGGAAACCTTCGTTAATATTTCTGGCTCCACGGCCACGGCTCCTGAAGATGTTTCGATGGCGGTATTGATCCCGGCGTTCATTACTTCTGAGTTGAAAACAGCGTTCCAAATTGGTTTTATGCTGTTTTTACCCTTCTTGATTATCGACTTGGTGGTGGCTTCGGTTTTGATGGCGATGGGTATGATGATGCTTTCGCCGATGATCGTATCGTTGCCGTTTAAATTAATGCTGTTCGTGCTGGTGGATGGGTGGAATTTGATTCTCTCAACCTTGGCCGGCAGTTTTGCTTTGTGACGGGAGAACACTATGACTCCTGAAATGTTTGTTGAGCTGTTTCGCGATGCTTTGTGGATGGTACTGATCATGGTCTGTGCCATCGTTATTCCCAGTTTGCTAGTGGGTCTTGTCGTGGCGATATTCCAAGCGGCGACCTCAATCAACGAACAAACCCTGAGCTTTTTGCCTCGTTTGGTGATTACCTTGTTGGCATTGATGTTTTTCGCTCACATGATGACCCAAATGATGACGGAGTACTTTTACTCGATTATTGAGCGCTTGCCGCAAGTGCTCTACTAGGAATCGAGATGGAATATCCTGCCAGCGTCATTTTAGATTGGATTGCCAATTACTTTTGGCCCTACACCCGTATTGCGGCCATGCTGATGGTCATGACGGTAACTGGCGCGCGCTTTGTTCCAACACGAGTGAGGCTATATCTTGGTCTCGCGATTACTTTTGCTGTCATGCCTGCGGTGCCAAAAGTCCCTGAGAGTATAGAACTGCTCTCTTTTGAAGGCTTTATGATCACCTTTGAACAGATTGTCATCGGGGTGGCGATGGGGACGGTTACCCAGTTTATGATTCAGATCTTCGTTATCTTGGGTCAAATCTTGGGTATGCAGTCGAGCTTGGGTTTTGCTTCCATGGTTGACCCGGCTAATGGCCAGAACACCCCATTGCTTGGTCAGCTGTTTATGTTTTTGGCCACCATGTTTTTTCTTTCGACCGATGGTCATTTGAAAATGTTGATGCTGGTGGTGATGAGTTTTAAGTCTTTGCCTATTGGGGTAGGATCTTTAACCGCAGTGGATTTTCGTGAGCTCGCCACATGGCTTGGTACCATGTTTAAGCTCGCTTTGAGTATGTCGCTGTCTGGCATTATCGCCTTGCTGACCATCAATTTATCGTTTGGTGTTATGACCCGTGCCGCTCCTCAGTTGAACATTTTTGCACTGGGTTTTACCTTTGCCCTTATCGTCGGTCTATTGTTATGTTGGTATATTCTCGGCGGCTTATTTACTCACTATGAGTTAATTTGGCTACAAGGCGAGCAGCAAATTTGTCGTTTCATTCGTTTAGATTGTTAATCATTGCCTTAGGAGGCTGAATTGGCAGAATCAGACGGTCAAGAACGTACCGAAGACGCCACGCCCAAGCGCTTGCAACAGGCCCGAGAAAAAGGGCAGGTTGCAAGGTCAAAAGAGTTGGCGTCAGTATCAGTGCTTGTTATCGGCTCCGTCGCCCTTATGTGGTTTGGCGATGGGTTAGCTCGCGCCTTATTTGAGGTGATGGGACGTCTGTTTAAGCTCTCGCGTGAAGAGATCTTCGATCTTGATAAACTGTTTGATATCGTCCTAGGTTCTCTCGGCGGTTTACTTTTCCCGTTGCTGCTCATTTTGTTTGTGTTATTTGTCGCGGCTTTAGTTGGTGCCGCTGGCATTGGTGGGGTGAGCTTTTCTGCTGAGGCTGCCATGCCGAAAGCATCAAAAATGAATCCGCTAAGTGGCCTAAAACGTATGGTCGGGATGCAAAGCTGGGTTGAACTGATTAAGTCGATTTTGAAAGTGGCATTGGTATCGGGCATGGCCTTCTATTTGATCAATGCGGCTAAAGAAGATTTGTTCCAGCTAAGTTTGGATGTTTACCCACAAAACATCTTTCATGCTCTCGATATTTTGCTCAACTTTATCCTTTTGATCAGCTGTTCATTGCTGATAGTGGTGGCGATTGATATTCCTTTCCAGATTTGGCAACACGCTAATCAATTGAAGATGACCAAGCAGGAAGTCAAAGACGAATACAAGGAAACGGAAGGTAAACCGGAAGTAAAAGGTCGAATTAGGATGTTGCAACGTGAAGCGGCGCAGCGTCGTATGATGGCTGATGTTCCGCAGGCTGACGTTATCATCACCAACCCAGAACACTTCTCTGTTGCACTCCGTTATGATCAAAAAAATGACCGAGCGCCGATAGTAGTGGCGAAAGGCGTTGATCATATGGCAATGAAGATCCGAGAAGTTGCCCGCGAGCACAACATCTACATTATCCCCGCACCGCCACTCGCGCGTGCGCTTTATCATTCAACTGAATTAGAGCAAGAGATCCCCGACGGTCTGTTTACCGCGGTGGCACAAATATTGGCGTATGTTTTCCAGTTGAAGCAATACCGAAAACGCGGCGGACAAAGACCTAATTTGAAAACCTCAGAGCTACCAATCCCAACTGAATTGCGTAAATAGCTTAAGAAGCGAGAACGCTGCGCTATAGATCCCCAACTTGTTCTTCCCTCACTCTTGAGGATGACGAAAAAGCTGAACACTTAAATTCTGTCATTCTCGATAGCGACGAAGGAGCGCAGTCGGGAATCTGTTTGAATTATGCGTTTGCGATAGATCCCCAACTCGTTGTTCCTCACTCTTGAGGATGACGAAAAAGCTGAACACTTAAATTTTGTCATTCTCGATAGCGACGAAGGAGCGTAGTCGGGAATCTTTTACGAGATCTAACAGCCTCTCGCTTCCCGCTTCTCGCTTCCCGCTTCTCGCTTTTCGATCTCGATTCTCAAATCTATAAGCGAAGCGTTCTATAGAGCGTAGCTCGTTCCCGACTCTCTAACCCCGCTATTTCTCCGGAATCGACAGCAACACCAGTAGCGCTCCATCACCACCAAACTCTAAGGGCGCTTGGTGAAAGGCCATTACGTCTGGGTGTTGAGCAAGCCATAGCGGGGCTTTCTGCTTAAGTATGTGCTTACCAATGCCGTGCTGAACGCAGGCACAATGTACGTCATTCTTAATGCAGTAGGCCAACATAGAACCAAGTTCTCGTTTGGCTTCTACTTGCGTCATGCCGTGCATATCCAAAAATACATCGGGCACATACACACCACGACGTAATCTTTTTACCTCATAAGTCGAGACATCATCACGCGCATAGCGGGTTGGCCCCTCTTCATTTAGGCGCGGCACAAACTCGTCAGAGAAATAAAATTCAGCATCGCTGCTTTCTCGAGCAGTTCGCTTGATTTCTTTTTGCTTAGTATTCTTTTTTGGTTGCTGGACTATGGTATCCTGTGGCAACTTTTTTACGCCTTGTACTGCATCCCTAAATAGGGCGAAATCGTCATCAGCGTTGGTGTCTTTTTGGCTCATGGGTATAAAATTATGGTTAACACAACAGGGTTAATTTCATTAAGCAGTATTGTAGCGCTTTTCGGAGGCAAGTTTGGATAAGATTTTTGTAGAAGAAGCGGTATCAGAATTACACACGCTTCAAGATATGGTCCGTTGGACAGTGAGCCGCTTTAATGCAGCGAACATTTTTTATGGCCACGGTACCGACAATGCATGGGACGAAGCGGTTCAGCTTATCTTGCCAACCCTTTACCTGCCAATCGATGTGCCTCCACACGTGTTGAACTCACGCTTGACGACCAGTGAGCGAATGAGAATTGTTGAGCGCGTGGTTAAGCGTATTAATGAACGTACGCCAACCGCATACCTAACCAATAAGGCATGGTTCTGTGGGTTAGAGTTTTTCGTTGATGAACGTGTACTTGTGCCTCGTTCACCTATCGGCGAGCTGATCCAAGCTGAATTCCAGCCTTGGTTAATTGAAGAGCCAACTCGCATTATGGATCTTTGTACCGGCAGTGGCTGTATTGCGATTGCGTGTGCTAATGCTTTCCCTGATGCAGAAGTGGATGCGATTGATATCTCAACGGATGCACTACAAGTCGCTGAGCTTAACGTTCAAGATCATGGTTTAGAGCAACAAGTTTTCCCTATCCGTTCAGATCTATTCCGTGATTTGCCAAAAGAGCAGTACAACGTGATTGTTTCAAATCCACCTTATGTGGATGAAGAAGACATGAATAGCTTGCCGGAAGAGTTCACACATGAACCTGCTCTTGGTTTAGCAGCAGGTACAGATGGCCTGAAACTGGTGCGTCGTATTTTGGCGAATGCTCCGGATTATTTGACAGAGAAAGGCTTCTTGATCTGTGAAGTAGGCAACTCAATGGTACATATGATGGAGCAATATCCACATATCCCATTCACGTGGTTAGAGTTTGAAAACGGCGGTCATGGTGTATTTTTATTGACCCGCGACCAAATGCTAGAGCACGCTGCTGAGTTCTCGATCTATAAAGATTAATTTTAGCTGTTAGAGTGATTTTAAAACGCCATGTGCTTGTTAGTGCATGGCGTTTTTTTTATTTGTGTCGCTGATTTTGTTGTCTTTTGGGGGTTTACATCAATGGTTATTCAAGCGACTATGAATCTACCAACATCAGGAAGAAACGCTGTGATCAGGTCAATTACAGCATAAAAGTTGAGGACGCAATGGCAGGAAATAGTATCGGACAACACTTCCGAGTGACAACGTTCGGAGAAAGTCACGGTATCGCACTAGGATGTATCGTTGACGGTTGCCCTCCGGGGTTAGAAATTTCAGAAGAGATGATTCAAGTCGATCTTGATCGTCGCCGTCCAGGCACATCGCGCTACACCACAGCACGACGCGAACCGGATCAGGTTAAAATTCTCTCAGGTGTCTTTGAAGGTAAAACCACCGGTACTTCTATCGGCCTATTAATTGAGAACACCGATCAGCGTTCAAAAGATTATTCCGATATTCAAGATAAGTTCCGCCCTGGTCATGCGGACTATACCTACCATCAGAAATATGGCATTCGTGATTATCGTGGTGGCGGCCGTTCGTCAGCACGTGAAACGGCAATGCGAGTGGCGGCAGGTGCGATTGCTAAGCAGTACTTGAAGCAAGAATTTGGCGTTGAAGTACGGGCATACCTATCACAAATGGGTGATGTGGCGATTGAAACCGTTGATTGGAATGAGATTGAAAACAATCCATTTTTTAGCCCAGATGCGGAAAAAGTGGATGCGTTTGATCAACTGATCCGCGATTTAAAAAAACAAGGTGATTCCGTTGGCGCTAAAATCCAAGTGGTTGCGACCAATGTGCCAGTGGGATTAGGAGAGCCAGTATTTGATCGTCTTGATGCTGATATTGCCCATGCTTTGATGAGTATTAATGCCGTCAAAGGGGTGGAGATTGGCGACGGTTTTGATGTGGTTAAGCAAAAAGGCAGCGAGCATCGTGATGCTTTGTCACCACAAGGCTTCGATAGCAACCACGCCGGTGGTATTTTGGGTGGTATCTCGACCGGTCAAGATATTGTCGCCAATATTGCTTTAAAACCAACGTCAAGTATTACTGTACCGGGTAAAACCATTGATAAACATGGTGAGCCAACGGAATTAATCACCAAAGGTCGTCATGACCCATGTGTGGGTATTCGTGCAGTACCTATTGCCGAATCAATGCTGGCGATAGTGGTGATGGATCATTTGTTGCGTCATCGCGGCCAAAACCATGGTGTCGTGACAGAAACGCCAAAGATTTAGTTAGATTATCTGCAGTGAACAACGAGATACAAAAA
>NZ_AFWF01000011.1 GCF_000222605.1 Vibrio ichthyoenteri ATCC 700023
TTTTTTTATATTTAAAATGGATACCAAAACAGCTGACTCTCATAGACTCGCTTAGTAATGGCCGCCACGACAACAATAACGATGCCGATGAGCATCCATATATCAATGCGGTTTAGTGGGCGATGGCTATACCAAGTTCGGCGGTTATTGCGGCCGAATCCACGTAAAGTCATAGCATTGGAGATTTGATCCGCGCGGTCCAAGCTAGAGAAAATCAGTGGCCCAAGGATTTTCGCCACGTTTTGGATGCGCAAAAATAGCGGCGTATTCTTGGTGAGATCGAGCCCACGAGCTTGTTGAGCGTGCATGATGTTAACGAAGTCTTTTTTTACTTCAGGTAGATAGCGCAACGTTAAACTGACGGCATACGCGATTTTATACGGTACACCAATGCGATTCAAACTGGCAGCAAACTCGGTTGGGTGCGTGGTAAAGACGAACACCAATGCGATAGGGAACATGCTGAAGTATTTCAGTGTTACCGTAAGTAAGTAAAACAGAGTTTCTTGTGTGATTGAATAGTGCCCAAATGGCAATAGCACCGTAGTCGAGCCCATATATTCAGTACCTTGCTGAGGTGCCAGCAAGAACATAAATAATGCGTTCATCATCAAAACACTCGCGGTACCAATCAGCAAGGGTTTATAGACAGACAGTGGTACGCGCGTCATCTTAAGCAAGCTAAGACCCGCAATAATCAGCACACTGATAAGGCGCAAATCAAACGTAGTCAATACCACGGTTACCCACGCCATAAAAAGTGCAAACTTAGTGATTCCGTTCAGTGCATGCAAAGGGGATTTTGTATCAACATAGCTGATACCAAATTTCATTTTAGAGGCATTCATGCGGCCGGTTTCTCACGTTCAATAAAGGTTTGCATAAAGCGAATTTTGTCTTCGATATTTAGGCGTTCAGCAAGGTCATACAAGCTGGTGGTCGTCAAATTGGCCTGCTCAAGCAGTTTAGGTTGACTAAATACTTGAGTCATTGGCTGATCGGCAATCAGCTGGCTATCCGCAATCACAATCGAGCGAGTTGAGTACTCCAATACTAGGTGCATATCGTGGGAAATAATCACCACAGTAATGCCCATCTCTCGATTGAGTTTTTGTACAAAACTTAGCATTGAGGTGTAATTGCGGTAGTCTTGGCCTGCTGTCGGTTCGTCAAGAATTAGCAGTTGTGGTTCCATGACCAGAATTGAAGCAATCGTGACTCGTTTCTTTTGCCCATAGCTAAGCGCTTCTATCGGCCAATGGCGATATTTTGCTAGGCCACATAAAGTGAGAACGTCTTCAACTTTCTGCTCAATAACGCTCTCTTCAAGCCCTTTATTACGCAGGCCAAAAGCAACTTCATCGAAGATCATATGGTGTGAGATCATATGATTTGGGTTTTGCATAACTACGCCGATCTTCTGGCTGCGCTCGAAGATGCTTAGGTTCGCAATATCTTGACCATCGAAATCAATCGAGCCAGCGTCCGGTTCAACCACACCCATAATCAATTTGGTAATGGTAGATTTGCCGGAACCATTTTTACCCAAAATTGAGACGAACTCACCGCGTTGTACGTCAAATGAAACCGCTTCAAGGGCATTTTTTTCACCGTCATAAGAGTAAGTCAAATCACGGATTTGTAACAGGGGTGAGCTTTGCTCTGCACTTGGGGCTAATGTGGTTTCCACTTGCCATTGCGTGAAGGCAGATTGGTACTGCTGGACATCGATATTATCTAATGATGACAGCTTGTCATTGTCTGAAAGTGGGCAATGCGCCGCTTTCAATGCCGATAAATACAGCGGTTCACGGATACCGTGTTGAGCCAGTAAATCCGATGCTAATAACGCATCAGGCGTCATATCAGCGACGATTTCACCTTGCTCCATCAAGATTACGCGATCAACATTGCGATGCAGAACATCTTCAAGGCGATGTTCAATCATGACGATCGTTTTGTTGGTCTTGCGGTGTAGATCGTCGATGATCTCAATGGTTTTACGACCCGTTTTTGGGTCAAGAGCCGCTAGTGGTTCATCAAACAATAAGATGTCAACGTCGTCGACTAAGATGCCAGCCAGTGATACGCGTTGTTTTTGGCCACCTGATAAGTCATGCGGTGAACGTTCGAGCATGTCTGCAAGATCGACCATTTGCGCGGTAGCTTTTACCAATGGGTACATTTCGATATTCGACATGCACTGGTTTTCCAGAGCAAACGCGATATCTTCCCCAATGCTAAGACCAACGAACTGGCTATCAGTATCTTGCAGTACCGTGCCCACTTGTTCGGTAAAGGCATGCAGATCTAACGCCGAAGTCACTTGACCATTAATGGTTAGTTGACCGGATGTTTCACCAGCGATCGCGTGAGGAATTAAGCCGTTTAAACATTGCCCAAGGGTAGACTTACCGCTACCACTTGGACCGATGATGACGATTTTCTCTCCTTGCTCTATCCTTAGATTGATATTTTTTAATGTCGGTTTATCCAGCGACTGATATCTAAAAGAGAAGTTAGAAAATTCGATGGTCATTGCCTATTTGGCCTCAGTTAAATTGCGGCTCATTGCATTGCGTTTGGCGACGTTTTTGAGAATAAAGAAACCTACAATCGCAATCAGTAAAGAGTTACCGGCTGCAATAATAGTTAGTTGGGTGAAGACTTTAGTAAACGGTTCTGCATACAAAATAGTATCTAAGAAGGCAGAGCAGCCATATCCCACTACGTTACCGACAAAAGCTAAAAGCACAAACAGAGCAAAGTCAGTCTTATTAAAGATGCCTTTATCTAGATTGTGTTTCGTCATGCTCGAGTAAAAACCCATGGTTAAGCCGACGATGCCAGAACCCAGAACCCATGTTAGCCAAACTCCCCAGCCCGCAAATAGGTCCGTTACCCAGTGGCCAATAAAACCAACCAGAAAACCAACTAATGGGCCAAATAGCACCGAAAACAGAGCCAATACCGCCATGGCTGGTTTTAGAGTGGTATTAGCAAAAACTGGAATACCAAACATAGGTAGGCCGCCGATACCATATAGAGCGGCGCCGATGGCAATGACAACGACAGTTTTGGCAGAAAGATTCATAGATAACCTGTGTTCTAGCGAAATAAAATAAGTGATCCTAGTGAGCGATATTGATTCGATTTTTGCTCATGGATATGTGGATGGCGCATTATACAGAACAATATTGATGATGGAAAGCTAACTATCTAGACGTCTAGATGCGAAATTATCGCTCGTAAAGTGTGATGTACAGCAAATTATGTAATCACTCATTTCCCGTGATGCAGAGTAATGATCGCGGGGATCGCAGTGATAACCGCCTGACTGAGTAAAATAATGGCGGATGATGGGGCCTATGAGGCTCCGTATGGGATTGGAGCCTCATAACTTGTGCTTTGATCTACGGTCGCAGCTTTAGATTAGTGATCAAGGTAGAGATAGTTTTGCCAACTCTTCATGCGAATGAGCACTTTACGCATGATTGAAACATGGCTGAAGCTGTCAGAGTAAACGGCCACCTCGACTGCGGTGCCCATAGGCAGGGCATATGGCGTTAAGTCGTCATTGACTTTTAAGGTCACTAATACACGACCATTGGTTCTCAGAGCGTCGGTACCGACGAGCGTACCACGTGCTTGAAATTGACTCTCACCAATGGCGGGCAAGACATCGATGACTTCACCTTTGAAGACTCTTCCCGGTAGTGCACGGAAAATAAACTCGGCATCAAACCCTGGTTTTAAGCGCTGCAGCGAATTTTGGCGAAATGCCGCGGTATACACCAGATCTTCACTGTGGACAAAGGTCATCACGGGAGCTAGTGGTAGCGGCACGGCCATCACGCCAGGGCGCAACGCTAATTGAGTAGCAAAGCCATCAGTAGGGGCATAGACCGTCGTTTGTTCAAGATCAAACTCAGCTTTTCGCAGATCCGCGAGCAAGCGTGCTACTGTGGTATTTTCCCCACCGATTTCAGAATTCAACGCGATTTCCGCTTGTTCAATATTAGTCGATGCCACTTCTACGGTTGCTTGCGCGGCTTTAAAAGCTTGGCGACGAGTATCTAACTGCTGAGCGGTGAATGCGCCTTTATCGTATCCGCGTTGATAACGATTGAATTCTCGTTGTGCTTTATCTCGTTCAGCAATCGCCTTAGTTAATGCAGCTTCTTTTTCTTGAACGGTAGCTTCTAACCCTAAAGCACCTTGACTGGCTTCTTTGACTTGCGCTTTGAGTTTGTCAACTTCAGCAAGGTAAGGGACAGGATCGATCTTAAACAGCACATCCCCGGCTTTTAGCGGCTGGTTGGCTTCAACGGGCACTTCGATTACTCGGCCTCGAACGCCTGATACGATTGGTGTGGTGGAGAAGACTTGGTTACCGATCTGAGTATAGGGGTGGTTAAAATTCATTAATAAAATCAGTGTTCCAATCAACACTACGCCACCGAGCACCGCGGTGGGTACGGTCCATTTGTTGAGTGGAATACGGAAAACCTTAAAAACAGCAATGCAAAGTGCGGCATAAGTGAGTATCAGTAATAAATCCATGCTTACTGCTCCTCTTTATTATTGGTCGGTTGCTCTGTTGATTGTTGGTGAGCATTTAGTTGTTTTGTTTGCGTTGCTTTCAACGTCGCCATATCTTGTTGCAGAGATTCCACTTGATCAATCAAGTGTTCAAGGCGGTGGTGGAGGTCGTGTTGTTCTTCTTCGAGTTTGTGAAAACCCCAGCCTCGTTCTTTGCGCCATAATGTCGCCCAGATCCACAGGAATGGCCATAAAACATGTAAGGTGAAAAGGCTAACCCAGCCTGCGTAGTGAATAGCATCTTGATGTGGATGCTCACGGCTTTTGGCTATTTCATAGGGGATGTCATGAATAGCAATGATGCCGTAAAACAGCACTAGAGCGACGAAAATGAGCAAGCCTAGTGCGAAGTAATCGAGAAACATAATACCGTCCTTGTATAATTTTATGCTCTAAGTATAAGAGTGAAATCAGACAATTAACGGTTTTTTGTTGCAATTTGTATAAATAAGCTCTTTATTCGCAACAAACTTGGTTGCGACCATTGGCTTTGGCTCGATAGAGTGCTTTATCTGCTCGGTAGAAGGTTCGTTGAGTATTCTCTCCTTCGCGGTGTAGTGTAATACCGACACTTACCGTCAGGCCGCGCTCTCCCAAAATCTCCTGCCAGCCAAACTTGAAAATACGTTCGCGGTAGTTTTCAGCGTGCATTTTGGCTTGCTCTAGGGTGTAACGCTCGATAATGATCAAAAACTCTTCGCCACCAAAGCGGACACAGGATGCGCCACGGAATTTGAAGTAGGACGAGAGCTCTGAAGAGACGCTAACAATGGCTTTATCACCCACTAGGTGACTGAGTTCATCGTTGATTGACTTGAAGTGGTCAATATCCACGACCAAAAGCGCGAATGGCGTATCGTGAAGTAGTAGATCTTTGAGTTTCATATCCAACCAGCGGCGATTGTGTAGGCCGGTGAGCGGATCGGTAAAGACATCTTGTTGCAACTGCGCCACGGCGTGTTTTTGGTGCTCTGTGGTTTCTTTGAGTTCGCGGTTTTCTAATTCTGATAGGATCAGTTTTAGTTGTAATTCAAAGCGCGCCAGACGGCGTAACTGGCTTGCGCCAAGCTCGCAAATTGGGATCTTTTTCATCAGATCGTTTTCAATGCGATAAGCACAATGCTGATATTCAAGCGCGCGTTTGTAGTTTTGTTGTTTCTCACAAACGGATGCGAGTGCATCACACAATCGCAAATTGAGTAGTGGCGAGCCTTCTTTTTGAATTCTTGAGTGAGCGCGTTCTAATACCCAGTTGGCAAGGTGTATTTTGTCACTATCGTTGAGGCAGTACCCCAACTCCATGCGGATCATATTCGACAGCCAGTTTGAATTGATATTGCCCGCAGCATATTGCACATGGCCCAGACAACGCATTGCTTCATCAAGAAGACCTTGTTGTCGTAGCAATCGTGCTTGGTAGAGAAGAATTTGTCCAGCGAGCACTTTGTCACTGACTAAAATACTGAGCTCTTCGCACTCTTTGATTAGATCGTTAGCTGCACTGATACGTTTGAGGTCAATGTAACAAGCAAGCATGTAGAGCTTGTAACGCAATCGAAGAGAGCGGCTACTAATGGCATGATCGATACTGTCGATTTTTTGATAGTAGCGTAGGGCTCGAGCATGGTCACCATACGCATCGCACAAATTGCCCATCCCCAAAACCGCTTTGACGTAGGCATCAATATAACCATTTTCGACCGCAATCGTTGAGGAGGCGATATATTCATTGAGTGCGGCGTTAAAATCGCCATGATCGACTAAGCGATCGGCTAAGTAGCCTCGAACTTCTAAAATCAGGTGAGCATCATGCGGCAAAGAGAGTAAATCTAGTGCTGAACGCAGCTCCTCAATCCCCTCTTGGAATTGTTTTAATGAAGTTCGAAACTCAGCACTAATAACGTAAGACTGGGCTTTTTCCTGTGTTGTTGTCGCGACATGTTGGCGGATGTGATTCCAGAAAACCAGCGCTTCTTCTCCAGCCACTGAAGAAGCATCAAGCCCAGCATCGGATATTTTGTTTAGCAGGACTTCCATCATAATTCAGTTACCACCGGCTCTTGTTCTAGTTGTTCCAACTGTTCCAAGGTGAAAGGGAAGGTCAGGATGTCATGGTATGCCAATTTAGGCTGTATCTGCTTAATCCCTCTACGTTTCCAAGGGTACATTGCAAACATCTGAGTTAACACTTGGAAGATGCGGTTGGCTTCTTCACCTTTCTCAGCCAAAAGCAGCCCCAATTTTTCGCTGCTTAAACGCGATAGTAAATCTTGATGATTGCAAAAGGAGTGCGCAAGCTCTGCACAGATATCTAAACATTTACTATTGGGATGGTGGATGATGATTACCACATGATTGGATCGTTTAAGTTCGGTCTTAAACAGCATCATTTGTTCCCACCAAATGGTCTCTGAGACCATTTGGCTCATGTGCTTATCTGGGTCGTACTCGTGTTGTGCTCGGATACGCTTAATCAGTTTTTTCGCGCGCTGTTCGAGTAATCGTTTAGATGCTCGCGCCTTGTCACTGCCTTCTCGCACGGTCTGTTCACGAAGCATATCAGTGGCGTGAGTACGGTATTTTTTAAATGCTTGTAGCGCAGTGATAAAATCACCCACTTCTTCAGCGACTCGTGATTGTTGAAAATAGATTTGCGATAGCAGTTCGCCGTTATCAAAACTGTTGGCCGTTTTTTCGGCGGCAAGAAGTAGTTGAGAGGCTTCTGAGGGTTCTTTGCGCATCAACTCCAGACGGGCTTGGCTAATATATGCGTGGGCTTTCATCCAAGTTAAGTTGTTTTGTTCCACCAACTTTTGTGCTTTTTTCGTTGCTCGCTCGGCATCTTCAAGTCGTTCTAAACCCAGCAAGGCTAAGCCTCTGAAATCCCAGATTTCAGCATGCCAAGTGCGGTCGTGGTGATGCTGCAACGCTTCTTCAGCGCTGTCTAAGATAGAGAGCATATCGATGTAATTGCCGATAAGATAATTATCCCACGCCAGCAAAATTCTCGCTTTACCTTCTAACCAGTAGATTCGTAAGTTATTGGCCGCTGTAACGGCTAATTCATGGGTGGAGAGCGCTAACTGATATTCGCCTAGTACACGCCAGACATTGCCGAGGCCAATCAAGGATTCAATTTGAATTTCGACTTGATCAACCAGGGCGGATTGTTCTAACGATTGAATCCAATATTGTTGAGCAGAGTAATATTTGGCTTGCCCCCAGAAGTGAAGAGCATGTAAGTGGAGAATTTCAGGAAGGTCATCATCGTTATCGACTTGACTCAGCTTTGTGTAGGCTTCGCGGATACTCTTTAGACCCTTGCGATAGTCCATTAACGCCCAATAACACCGAGAGATGATCACTAGGCTTTGAATGACACCTTGGGGAAATAGAATCTGATTCGCTCGTGTTGCGCATTGTTCTGCCGTGAGCAGTACCTGCTCAGGCTCGCTCTCAATTCGCGATTTAAGCTGCTCTAGCTCAATTTCTAGCAAATGCTGGCTTTTATCCAATGAACTAATCCCTTAACCGCTTACTGAATTCATACTTAAGTATTATAAAAATAGCTGCCTTTGGTGTGCTAGAAAAAGCGCTATTTGAGCGACGGTTTAATGGCGAACTTCACATTAATTAAATTATGAAAGCAGTTCGCGCAGTGTCATTGGAGAGTCATTCAACCCTAAAGCCTGCGCTGCCGTTATGCCGTGTTTATTTTGATAGCATAAATTATGCCACGCTCTGAATATATCCAACACAGGAAGTAGCCCTCCAGGGCGCAGTTTGCGACGTGGCTCATTAATAAAACTGTCAAACAAAAGTTGGAAGCGTTGTTGGTAAAACGAAGTTTGTCGTATCGAGGCATGACGAAGCCAATATTTTGGCTTATTGTGCGAGCCAGCTAAATAACAAATGCCTTTTGCCATAGAATCGGAATGTGCGATAGCCCAGCGGTCGCGCCACCATCCCATATGGACAATATCGATTTTATCAAGCGGAAATTCTTTGCCCCATTGGCCATCTTCTTCAACGTACATTAGGTCGACAGTTGCCGCTTGAATGCGCGGGAGAGCAACGCTTAGAGCCGCTGAGCGCAATAGAGGCTCTTGGGGTAAGTAAATCGCCACTTTGCGCTCGTCGTGACACAAACTCAACACGTGTAAGAAATGAGCATAAGAAGTATAAGGGGGGCGGATTAATGCCCCTTTCGATGGGTAATGGAATGTTGTCAAATTACCCATAGGATCTTCTACATTACCGCGAGCAAGAATGGTTTGATATTGCTGATCGATACGTTCCCGCAGGTTTTTGGCCGTCGTGGTGGTTGCATGATGTGATTCAGAAGCGTGCTCTTGCGAGACAAAGCGTGCAGGACTGGAGAATGGGTCATGATCACAATCTCCCTGCGGCTCTTCTTGGGCTGAGTAGTTGACATGTTGACTTAATATGTAGCCAGAATGCGCCTCGCCTGTCGCTATCCAATAAACCCCATTATTACTTTTTGCTTGTAACGGCATATAGTCGGATGCCAGTTCGTATTGCTCGGCGTGGTTAACCCAGCGGGCATCAAACATGGCTAATTTTCGACGACAGCGACTCGCAATATGATCGATGTGGTCATAAAAGGTTTTAGGATTGATGGTGAGCTTGCGGCAAATTTCACGCACTGAATAGCCCATAAAAAGTAAGCCAAGTAGGTTTTCTTGAAAATTGAGTTTATGGTTCGCACCAGACCATTTATCAACGAATGTCGATTGGCATGATTTACAGCGATAACGTTGGCGATCACCACTATAGCCAAACGCGTGGTAGAGCTGTTTATGGCTGTGGATAGATAGACCGAAATGATCACATGACTTGTTACGGCATGCCGGCAAGCCTTCACAATGTTGCAGTCTTAAACGGCGTAGTTCATCTAAGACATCTTGGTTATTGAGCAAAGGAGGAAACGCGCCACATTCACGGCAAACCATCGCTGGGCGTTTAGGGTTAGCGTGTTGCACAACGTAACGATGTGCGTCGCTGAGTCCAAAATTGTCGCAGGCCAATGTCTTACAGAAATTAAGTTGGCACAATGTATGACCATGTTGATCAGTGACCGCGGCAGGCAGTTCTGAGGTTATATTTGGATTCGCGGAGGATTTTGTCACGTCGTACCTAAAATTAAGGGGGCAAGGCTTTACCTGTTACCTAGCCTAAATAAAGCCAATATCATTCTTCCCACGTTGTAACACGCCAATGTAATCAAAGAAGTAGGACGATATTATGCTTACAGTCTAAATGTTGATCTAGCAAAATTTAGTTGCAAGTCCGGTGCTTATTTTAGCCGATAAGCAGATGCCACAATCCCCCCTCGGGTGATTAAAACAGCCAGTCAGGCACTGGCTGAAATGGAAATTAGATAGAAATAGCGGTTTCTAGTGCGACTTTCATCATGTCATTGAATGATTTTTGACGCTCTTCAGCACTGAGCTTCTCTCCGCGAATGATATGGTCAGAGACGGTTAGGATGGTTAGGGCTTTAGCCCCTAAATCAGCCGCAACGCCGTAGATACCCGCAGCTTCCATATCGACACCAAGAATGCCCAGCTTTTCCATTTTTGCGAAAATATCGGCTTCAGGTGTATAGAAAAGGTCGGCTGAGAATACGTTACCTACTTTAACTGGTACGTTTTGAGCTCGAGCTTGATTGACGGCCTCTTCTAGCAAACCGTAATCAGCGATAGCAGCAAAATCATGATTATTAAAGCGAATGCGGTTTACTTTGGAGTCGGTGGACGCGCCCATGCCGATCACGACATCCATCAACTTCACATCGTCACGAACAGCACCACAGCTTCCCACGCGAATGACATTTTTAACCCCGTACTCTGCGATCAGCTCGTGCACATAGATACAGCAAGATGGTATACCCATGCCATGGCCCATCACGGACACTGGCTTACCTTTATAGGTTCCCGTGTAGCCAAACATGTTGCGAACATCACAGACTTGTTTGACGTCATCAAGGAACGTTTCTGCGATATATTTCGCGCGAAGTGGATCGCCTGGCATCAAAACAGTTTCTGCAAAATCACCAGGTTGAGCATTAATATGTGGGGTTGCCATCGTTGTTACTCCAATATCTTAGGAAAGTTCAGCGTAATAATTACTAAAACTGTTGAACCTCAATAAATCTGTTGAGGCAATACTAGCTATATATAACAAGGCTCCTTAAGATGTTGGTCACAAAAACCCGCGTCTAATGGATAAATATCCTTGTTGATAACCATTTATGTTGAAAGTGGTAAGGCAATCGTTTTGTCCATCGTTTGCGTGGTTTCAGTTTCATACTGCCTTGGCTTTGAGTGATTTTCTTGTACTGATTTAAATTTTGTACAACATTTGTTTCTGTGCTAATACTTATACATGAAATTAATTTGTACACACGGTGGCGATTTACTACCACGCATTTGAAAGGCATTCGGTAATCAAAGAGGGAAACGGTATGGAACAGGATATCAAAATTGGCGTGAGTGCTTGTGTTCTCGGAGAAGCGGTACGCTTTGACGGTGGCCATAAATCGAGCCGATTTGTAACAAGAGAGCTGGGCAAGCACTTTCAATTTGTGCCTGTCTGTCCTGAAGTGGAGTCGGGCATGCCGGTACCAAGGCCTACGATTCGTTTGATTTCAGATAAAGAACGTATCGCTTTGGTTGAAACCAGAGATGAGACGCAAGATCATACCGACCGAATGCTCGAGTTTTCACAACGACGCATTGAACGATTGCAGCGTGAAGATCTGTGTGGGTATGTCGTGTGTGCGAAATCACCAACCTGTGGGATGGAAAGAGTCAAGGTGTATGGCAACAACAGCGCTGAAAAAACCGGTGTTGGCATGTACACACAAGAACTCATGACTCGTATGCCTTGGTTACCCATTGAAGAAGATGGGCGCCTAAATGACCCGATTTTGAAAGAGAACTTTGTGACTCGGGTATTTTGTTTGTATGACTTCTACCAATCAATGGATGGTGAGCCGACTGCCGGTAAAATAGTCAGTTTTCATTCTCGATACAAATTGACCTTGATGGCACATCATCCGGCATCTTATAAAGCGCTGGGTAAATTGGTTGCACAAGTTTCGCATTATCCGATTGCAGACTTTTATCAGCTATATCGAGAGGGCTTGATGACGGCAATGGCCAATCGAGCAAGCCGTAAAAACAACACCAATGTATTGATGCATATTCAGGGCTACTTCAAAAAGGCGCTGGAGAAAAGTGAGAAAGCCGAGCTTTGTCAGGTGATTGATGATTATCGTCTTGGTGTTCTTCCACTACTGGCGCCATTGACCTTATTGAAGCATCACATGCAAAGATTTCCAGACGAATATCTACAAAGTCAAAAATTTTTAAACCCTTATCCACAGGAGCTACGCTTACGTTATGGGCTGTGAAGAAAAATTGTACGCAATTCGAGAAGTATCAGAGTTAACTGGAATTAAACCAGTGACATTGCGAGCTTGGCAGCGCCGCTATAACATTATTCAACCACAGCGTACTGAAAAAGGTCATCGTCTTTATACGTATGATCACATTGAGCAAATCAGAGTGATACAAGGTTGGTTGGAGAAAGGTGTTGCCATTGGCAAGGTTAAGGCTCTGCTCGAAAGCGGTCAAATACCTGAGGTTATGGAGAGCGATGTTGTCGCTCCACTTGATGAAGTTGAAACTACGTTAGGTGCTTTGGCGCAACTCAATCGCCATAAATCGGAAGCGACTTTGTCTTTAGTATTTAAAGAGTACCCGATGGAAATTATCGAGTCTCGGTATTTACAGCCTATTTTTGACTCAATTGCGCAAGTCAAACGCAGTCAACAGACATTGCAAATCGGAATGTTTCAGTCGCTGTTATTATCCCGACTCACGTTGATTCTAGAAGCTGAAAACAAGGCCGCACGCAACGGTAAGTGCTTACTTGTGAGCTATGATTCCGTTGGTTCGATTGAGATGCGATTATGGGCGTTAGGGCTAGTAGATAGAGGCTACAGCATTTCTTTTATTGAAGGAGTAGAGGACTTAAGCGGGTTATCTGCCAACCTAGGTTTAGATAAATACGCGATGTTGGCTGTGTATGCATCACAAGCCCCTTCCAAAGCCCAACTGCCTTCTATTGAAGAGTTGTCTCACTCTTTGGGCAGTCAATTAACCACCAGTCCATTAATCACGACCTTAATGGCCGCTTAAGCTAATAGATAAATGCGATAGAGGAGTCGGTGATGCAATTAATGTGGTTTCGTCGAGATTTAAGGGTAGAAGATAATACGGCATTACAAAGTGCTATTGACACTCAGCAACCCGTTGTTGCGCTTTATGTCGCTACGCCTGCAACTTGGCGACAACATCATCTCAGTGCGATCCAAGCTGACTTAATCTATCGTCGCCTATCTGAGCTGCAAAGTGACTTAGCTCAACTCAATATTCCACTACTGTATGTGGAAGTTGATAATTACCAACAGAGCGGGCAAGCGGTAATGGATTTTGCTCAAACGCATGGCATCGAACGGCTGGTTTTTAACCGTGAATATGAAGTGAATGAGCAAATACGCGATAGCGATGTTGAAAGCCGTGCTGTCTTTTCGGTCCAAGGTTTCGATGACAAGTGCTTGTTTGCTCCGGGAAGTGTGTTCAATAAACAAGGCAGTTATTTCAAAGTTTTCACTCCGTTTAAACGAGCGTACTTATCGCGTCTTGCGTCCCAGCGAGTGGATATTGTAAAAACGGCTGCCGCGACAAAGATGGCTGAGGAGATTATCGCCAACTTCAGCCTGGCCACTTTTTCACCTAACAGCGTTTTTTCCTACCCTCGTCAGTCGAGCGGACAATATGTGGTGCGCAGTCATGATATTCGACAACAGTTGCGAGACTTTTGTCATGATAGGGTTAGCCATTATCATGCGGAGCGCGACAAGCCATCATTGAATGCAACCAGTCAGCTTTCCCCCTATTTGGCTATTGGAGCTCTTTCTGTGCGGCAATGTATTGCGCGTGTTCTGTTTGCAACCAACGTCCACTTGGACGCAGGGAGAGAGATGTGGATTAGTGAATTGGTCTGGCGAGACTTCTATCAACATCTATTGCACTTTGAACCTAAGCTATGTAAAGGACGTAATTTTGTTGCTTGGACTGAAAAAGTGCATTGGTCAGGTGACAAAAAGCATCTTGTGGCTTGGCAGAAAGGCGAGACTGGCTATCCCATTGTGGACGCAGCAATGCGTCAACTCAATAAAACTGGCTGGATGCATAATCGTTTGAGAATGGTCGTGGCAAGCTTTCTCACTAAGGATTTACATCTTCATTGGCGCCACGGTGAGGAGTATTTTATGCAAAAGCTGGTGGATGGTGATTACGCAGCCAATAATGGTGGATGGCAATGGAGCGCATCCACTGGATGCGATGGGCAGCCTTATTTTCGTATCTTTAATCCTACGGCTCAAGGCGAGCGATTCGACCCTGACGGTGACTTTGTAAGGCATTGGGTCCCGGAGTTAAGTGCGGTACCAAACAAATTTATTCATCAACCGTGGCAGTGGGAGAACGTCATTAGCTTGTCATATCCGAAACCAATGGTTGATCACAAAAGCGAAAGAGAGATAACCTTACGCCTCTTTCAAGATGCTAAGGATTTCCCATGATGCTGCGTAAGCTGCTCATATTATGCTGCTGTGTAAGCTCCACAGTGTTTGCTCGAAGCTATGATCTTCCTCCTCAAGACAGCAATATTGTTGGTCGTACGCAATTTCATCAAATTAAGCAGGGTGAAAGCATGGCCGATATTGCTAAGCAATATGATGTGGGCTTTTTGGCCTTGATGGCGGCGAACCAAGGGGTGGACCCATTTTTACCTCCGGTGGATTACGTCTTAACAATTCCTACGCAAGTGATTCTTCCTGACGTGAAACGTGAAGGTGTGGTCATTAATCTTGCTGAATTACGCTTGTACTATTTTGTTCCGGAACAAAATTTGGTGCATATTTTCCCGGTCGGCATTGGACGCATCGGGCGAGATACTCCAGAAATGGTCACTAAAATCAGCCAAAAAAGGCCGAACCCAACATGGACACCACCGACTTCTATTCGTAAAGAGTATTTAGCAAAAGGTGTTGAGTTACCGGCGGTGGTACCAGCAGGGCCGGATAACCCTTTGGGTGAATATGCCCTGAGATTGGCCCATGGCGCGGGTGATTATTTGATTCACGGCACCAACAAAGATTTTGGTATTGGTATGCGGGTGAGTGCTGGCTGCATCCGTATGTCGCCTAAAGATATCGAGTGGCTTTTTAGTCAGGTCAATCTTGGTGAAAAAGTCACCGTGATCAATGCACCAGTAAAAATCAGTTTAGAGCCAGATCGTAGTGTTTATATTGAAGCGCATGAACCTCTTACTCGCAGTGACGGCAGTAAAAAAGTACTTGGCATTCCACAAGAATTAACTTGGTGGTTGCAAGCCATGGACCAGTCGGAAGCAAAAGCTCGTGCTGCAATTTTGGCGCAAAATGGCGTGCCAGTAGAGATTGTCGCTCCACAAGAGCTTGAATCACCGTTCTAGGGCGCGTTTGAATATTTACTGTACAGATAGGGTTACACTTGTTTGTAATGATAATGTAAACAAAGTTCGACATGTTTCTTTTTAGTCGCCATCTTAAGCACTGATATTGAGTGATGGGATAGGGGACAAATGATGGACAGTGAGCATACCTTGCGTGAAAATATCTTAGCACTGCTACTTGGCAGTGCTTTGGTTTCTTTGGGGGTAATTTTCTTCAATCATGTTGGCCTGCTCACAGGCGGTACAGCAGGGTTGGCCATCTTTATCACCAAGGTGAGTGATTTTAGCTTTGGCCAAATTTTCTTTATCGTTAATCTTCCTTTCTACCTACTTTCTGTTACCCGTATGGGGTGGCGTTTTACCTGCAATACGTTTATTGCCGTTACGCTGGTATCAGTGCTCGTAGACTATCTCTATTATGTCATTGAATTAAAATCAATTAATGCACTCTACGCGGCTTTGATTGGTGGTGGCTTAATTGGCACCGGCATGTTGGTCATTTTTCGTCACAAGATGAGTCTTGGTGGCTTTAACATCCTTGCTCTGTATCTTCAGGAGCGCTTTGGTCTGCGAGCCGGTAAAGTTCAGATGGCATTGGATTGTGCGATTGTGGTGATGTCACTTTTTATTGTCGACTGGTGGTTGATTGGGCTCTCAATATTAGGTGCGATGTCGACCAACATCATTATTGCGATGAACCATAAGCCGGGTCGCTATCAGCCGCAATCAGATAAAAAAGCGCCCATACGATAAGCCATCATATGGGCGAAAAAGGGCAACAATTTGACATTGTTAATTGGAGATGTTGGCAACATCCTTATTCAAACTGTTATAAAGTATCCGCGATCTTTAGAATGACTTTGTAGCAGCGTAACCAACGATGCGTAACTTAACATTATTGTTACGATTTATTAATTCTTAAAATCACAAAGATAAATTTCATTATTGGAAATGACGTGTTACAAGCTCGTTAGAGAGTAGAGAGAGTAGAGAGAGTAGAGAGAGTAGAGAGAGTAGAGAGAGTAGAGAGAGTAGAGAGAGTAGAGAGAGTAGAATGACCGAGCCCATCCTTGGGCACGGTTGTGTATCACTGCTATATTCAGTGCGTTGAATTATGCACCGATTGGTTATGCCCCACCGAATTGCTTTTGCGCCATCGCTTTGGCGATTTTCGGCGCTTGCCACAATGAAGGTAGCAATACAAATGACACCGGAACCGCGGTAATAACAATAAACGATTGTAAGGCTGAAATCCCGCCTGAACCCATTGAAATCAGAGCGATGGCAACCAATCCCATCAACACGCCCCAAAATGCACGCATTGCGCCACTTGGCTGAGTTGAGCCTGTCACTACCACACTGATGGTATAGGTCATTGAATCACCAGTGGTGACAATGAAAGTGGTGGTTAGGATGAGAAACAGCACAGCAATAACCGATGGCATCGGTAACTGGGCAGTAATCGCCAACAATACACCGGGTAAATTAAACCCTTCAAATGCCGTAGAGATGATCCCCGGCTCGGCCAGTTCATAGGCAAGCCCTGAACCTCCGACAATACTGAACCAGAAGCAAGTAATTAATGGCGCGATAATCGAGATTGATAAAATCAATTGGCGGATTGTGCGGCCGCGAGAAATACGAGCGATGAAGATGGCCATCATCGGGCCGTAGCCAATAAACCAGCCCCAGAAGAATACGGTCCACCAACTTAGCCAATCAGTATCGCCTCGGTAGAGAGCCATAGGGACGAAATTATTAACCATTTTCGCAACGCCCTGCATATAGCCGTCAACAATGAAACTCGTTGGTCCAAACAATAGAATGAAAATGATCAGGGCTGCCGACAGGATAATATTGTAGCGGCTAATCAACTGAATACCTCTGCTGAGCCCGCTGAGAGCTGAGAGGGTATACATAGCGATGGCAAAGAGCACCACTAAGCTTTGCGTAAATAGAGTGTCTTGCACTCCAAACAACGAATTGAGTGCGTAGCTAATTTGTAGCCCTAGAAAGCCTATTGGGCCAATGGTGCCAGCGGCGACGGCAATAATACAGAAGGTATCGGTTAACGTTCCGATCCAACCGTTGAGTGCTTTGTCACCAAAAATAGGGTACAGCAAGGTACGAGGCTGTAATGGTAAGCCTTTGTCATAGTGCAGATGCATTAACACAATTGCCGCTAGACTGCCCAATATCGCCCATGCAAGAAAGCCCCAGTGAAGGAAAGATTGCGACAAGGCATTCAGAGCCAGTGCGCGGCCTTCTGCTTCGCCATAGTAGGGCGGAGAGGAAACGAAATGAGCGATCGGCTCTGCGGCTGCCCAAAATACACCACCGCCGGCGAGTAGGGTGCAAAGAACAATCGCTAACCATTTAAAGGTGTCGATTTCAGGGGCTTGTAGATTGCCGAGCTTCACATCACCGGTGCGAGTGAAAGCGAGATAGAGACCAATAATAAAGTTAGCCAGCAAGAGCACTTGCCAGAATGGGCCAAACCATAGAGTCACTTTAGAGAATCCAACTTGAATAACGCTGGATAGAGTGGGGGTATCGAAAACAGCAAGCAGTACGAAGAGAACCAAAAATCCGCCACTTAACCAGAGTACTGGACTGGAGAAGGCGTTTACCGTATTTGATGCATCACTTTGTTCGGGAGGATGAGCAGCAAGGTAATTTTCATCAGCTGATTTACGATCAACAGATTGTGTCAAATTCGACATTGAGTGTTCGCTTTTGTCGTCGTCAGCCGTTTAATCAGTCTGTGTAGTGCGACATATTTTTGAGCTGAGCGGTGAATTTTCCTCGTCTATTGCAGGCCAGTTTGTGACCTAACAAAGGTTGAGGCTGTGAAAGGGGCGATATATTAGCACATTTGAAGGTAGGAGGAAAACTGAGTAAAACGATAGGAAAAACGTTGCTCATCCATGAGCATAGCGAATTATTTCATTTTTGACGTAATTTCAAGCATTTGATCTGCACCCATACCCGTGGTGATATGGCCTGTAGCGACACCTTGCGTTGCTTGTTCAGTTGAAAGACCAGCCACAGTCGCTTGCTGAATCAAATCACCATTTAAGCCGTTGTTAGACGCAGCGCCACCAGCGGCGAATGCAGAAACAGAGAACACTGATAGTGCGATAATAAGTACGTTTTTCATAATGTTTGCCTTTGGCTGTTTATTCTTGTTTGTATTGGTCTATTACTTTCTTTTGGCCTGAAATGAATTAACCAACGGCGTTAATCATTTGTTCTGCGCTCATCCCTTCGGTGATATGACCTGTAGCAACACCTTGAGTTGCTTGCTGGGTAGATAGGCCAGCAGCTGTCGCTTGTTGAATTAAGTCGCCGTTTAAGCCGTTGTTGGACGCCGCGCCGCCAGCGGCGAAAGCAGAAACAGAGAACACGGATAGAGCGATGATGATTACTTTTTTCATAATGTATGGCCTTATTCTTGAACCGTCGTTTGTGGCTGATACCGAGTATGAAATTAATACTAATGAGATATTGCTCACGTTAACAGGAAAGCTAAGATTTCCATTCTGGAAATTAACGTGATCTAGATCGCTATGTTTAATGGTGAATGCAAGGCAATACATGGAACTAGGCGCGTAAATAGAGCGCTCAACAGGAGATGCAGGGTGTTTTATGTTGCTGCGTAAATATACATGTTGGAAGTTTTAGTGCTTTGAGTGCGGATAGTTTGAGTGAAATAGATCGTAAGTAGTAAAACGAACGAAGAGAGAAGTGCTGTAACGTAAGGAGGGTCTAAAGGAAAAGCGAGCTCATCCATGAGCGCTGCGAATTACTTAACGTTTTGCGCCGCTTCAAGCATTTGCTCAGCGCTCATGCCTGCACCGATATGACCGGTTGCAACACCTTGCGTTGCTTGCTCGATAGAAAGACCAGCGTTAGTGGCTTGTTGAATCAAATCGCCATTTAAGCCGTTGTTAGAGGCAGCGCCGCCAGCGGCGAATGCAGAAACAGAGAAAACTGATAGAGCGATGATGAGTGCGTTTTTCATAATGTGTACCTTTTTAGTCGTGATATTTTTACTAATTATTTGGTTGTTAGGTTTAATTGCTGCGTGGGCGCTTTATTAACGAAGCGTGTTACCCATTTACTCAGCGGTTGTGCCCGTGGTGATATGGCCAGTTGCCACACCTTGCGTTGCTTGCTCGATAGAAAGACCAGCGTTAGTCGCTTGTTGAATCAAATCGCCATTTAAGCCGTTGTTAGAAGCAGCGCCGCCAGCGGCAAATGCAGAAACAGAGAAAACTGATAGAGCGATGATGAATGCGTTTTTCATAATGTGTTTACCTTGTTGTTTATTTGTTTTAGCGGGTTTCCCCTCTCGACAGGAATAAGATTACTGGGATATGCATCACATGTAGAGGAAAGGCGGAATTTCCATTTTGGAAATTTATGTGATTAACGTCTCATTGATATGCTGGGTGAATGATTATGTTGGCGTCGAAGCCTTGTGACGAAAAGGGATAGTAAGCAATAGGCCCTGAACGTACAGGGCCTATTGGATTAATTAAAATAACAAGAGAAGGGCGGAAATCGGAGTTGACTTATTCTGCTAGTTGGTTGAGAACGCGGTGGCAGGTGTTATATAGCCATTCTTTCTGAGGGTCATTTTGTTTAGCACGGTGATAACTCATGACACAATTGATACGAATATCAGACAACGTTGGTAGGGCAATACCTCGGCAGTTATCAGGAAGTAGGCGTGACATGGTAAAAGAGTAGTGATCGGAATTACGGACGATGTTTTCAATCGCTAAGGTATTTTCAATTTCCACAGTTGGTGTTACTTGGTAACCCACGGCGGCAAGTCTTTCCAGCAAAGGATAACGCACGTCATTCCAACCAGGGTTGCGGGTAATCACAAACGGGTAGTTGGCCAACTCTTCAAGATTTTTAGCTGGATGATCCTGTCGAACATAGAATGTCGGCGACACTTCACAAATCGATTTTTGTAATATGACTTGCGGTAGAGTTTCATCATAAGTGTTGAACAATACAGAGTTCTCACCTTCGACCAAGCGTGAGCGTGCTTCTAAACTCCATTGCCTCATCGAAACCTTTGCTAAAGGAGCGTCTTTACGTAAGGCAAGGTAAAGCTTGTCACCAAAGTTATCCCAAAACAACGCGTGACCATAAAGAATGATCTCTTGCTTTAATGTCTGTGGTGAAAACTCTGAATGTTGGATGGAATCAAAAGTCGCCAAGATATGTTCAAGATGAGCAAGATTGGTGTCCATGAAGGTGGTAGGCTCAAAGCCATTCCGCCCTTGAATAAATAACGGATCTTCAAAATGCAGCTTAAGTTTGGATAAGATTTTACTGATTGCACTGGATGTTTTACCCAGCGCATCCGCGACCAGCTTGACGTTGCGCAGTTCATACATTTTGACCAAAACATAAATACTTTGAATGTCGAGGTTGTGTCCCATAAATCGCTCACCATTGTTATGCCTTATAGAAATATAGAGAATTAAAGGCCATCAACTCAATGATAAATCAGTAAGTTGATGTGAAGTGCGCCGCATAAGTCAGCGAGTAAGCGATCAGGTCACTGACACATGATGTGTCAGGCCCATTTAGACGTAAAGATCTACTTTGTTGACTCAGCTTGCTGCCATTGCACATAGAGTTGGTCGATTTCTTCACTGCATAGCAATGGCATTGCTTGGGCTATTTGTTCCTCTGGCCAATTCCACCACTGCATCTCTAACAGCTGTTCAATTTGTTGAGGTGAAAAACGCTGACGGATGACTTTCGCCGGGTTCCCACCCACAATCGAATAAGGAGCAACATTTTTGGTCACCACCGCACGGCTGGCGATGATGGCGCCATCGCCGATTTGAACTCCTGACATTATCATCGCTTCTGAACCCACCCAAACATCATTGCCCAGAACGGTGTCTCCAGCGCGCTGGAAAGCATCGTTGGCTCCGCTAAAAGCGGGATGGTCTTGATAATAGAATGGAAACGTTGCGGCCCAATCGTGTCGATGTCCTTGATTTCCTGCCATCATAAACACGGCTCCTGAACCGATTGAACAGTAGCTGCCAATGATCAGCTTATCCACATCATCACGATCTGGCATTAGGTAGCGCGCACAGTCATCAAAACTGTGTTGATGATAATAGCCGGAATAATAACTGTGGTTGCCAACGATAATATTTGGGTTAGTCACTTGTTCTTGTAGAGACTTGCCAACAAAAGGGCTGGTGAAATAGTTTTTCATTTGATTCTTTTAATAGTGAAAACTGAAATGGGTGATAGATGTGAAATTTTCTTACTCGGTGCAATTATAATCCTGCGCGAGAAAAGGGCGACTAGTTTAGCTTGGATGTTCAATACGTGTGGTTAAGTGCACATTTCCGGATGAACTCTTCCATACTTAGCCAATAACGTCGGTAGTAGTGGAGAGTGTTTTGCTTATTAAAACCGTGAGTTGGATTGGAATAGTGCTACCAGCAGGGCTATGGTTGGCGTTCTTTCTCAATGATGACATTTGGTGGTTGGAGAACATAACAGGCTATCCAGCACTGCTTGCGCTTCTATATAGCCTGATCGCGCTTATCTCTTTTGCATTCAGACGGTGGTCTAAATGTTTGATCAGCATTTTGTTGTCGCTGGCGTTTTTTATGCTTACACCAGTCACGGAGCGAACGGTTCTATCCCAATGCCAAAATAGTGTTTCGATTCTTCAATACAATGTGTTTTATCAAAATCCAGATGTTAATCAACTGGTGAACTATCTAATCAATCATCCAGCTGATCTAGTGGTTTTGCAAGAAGTCTCTCCCCAAATTGGCGAGAAGTTACAGAGCTTAAGTGACATCTATCCTTATATTTATGGTGGGCAAGAGGGGGTTGGTTACCCCTCTGGACAAATGATCTTAAGCCGATACCTGCTCAGTGATAGTTCGGTGTTTATGACACCTGACCAGCAAAGTATTATCCGCACTACTTGGCAAGCCGGGCAGCAACAAGCAATCACGATATTCGCAGCCCATCCACCTTCACCACGTTCGAAGCCGCTCTGGTATCGACGCAACGCACTCATAAAAACCATAGAGTCGCTGAATCGTCAGTATCCTAGAGATGAAGTGCTGGTTATTGGTGATTTTAATTTGTCATCTAGAAGCATACGCTTTACTCAGTTATTTCTCGGTTTTCAAACGGAACCGGTGGCCAGTTGGCCTAATTGGACACAACTTATTCCGACGCCATCCTCTTCCATGATCGGGATTGACCACTTGTGGCTTAAATCTGCCAATGGCTTACGTAGAATTTGCCAGCGCGAGCGCCTCTCGATGCCGCAAGGTTCGGACCACAGCATGATCCTAACCACGATCGGATTTTAAGGTATATAGCGCTAGACCTAATCAAGTGATTTTTTAAATCGCTTAGAGGCGACAATCAAGCCAAGTACAGTAAAGCCCGCCAACCATAAACTATCACGCCATAAATCAGCGAGATCAGCACCACGTAACACAATACCGCGGATCAGGCGCATAAAATGCGTCGCAGGGAGGACCTCTGAAATCCATTGCGCAGCAACCGGCATTCCTTCATAGGGAAACATAAAACCGGAAAGTAGAATCGACGGGAGTAAGATAAATACGGTCATCTGCATCGCTTGTAGCTGCGTAGTGGCAATAGTGGAAATCACTAAGCCCAAAGTAAGGCTGGCCGAGATAAACAACAGTGTACCCAATAGAATTTGGCTTAATGCGCCATTAATCGGCACTCCGAAGATAAAGTGCCCCAGTCCAAGTATGATTGCGACTTGAATCAGACCGACGAAGATATACGGCACGATCTTGGCTACCATCAATTCCATAGAGTGAATCGGTGTGGTGATGAGCAGCTCTAAATTGCCGCGTTCACGTTCACGCACAATCGCCGCGCTCGTGAATAGAATCATCGTCATGGTCAAGATGACGCCGAGTAGACCAGGGACAATGTTAACGGCGGAACGCTGAGTTGGGTTGTAGAACAGCGCTACTTCGAATGTTTTTTGCGCTGGTGGCCGGATCTCAAAGTCGAAATCAGTTAAAGGCATGCTTTGTAGCGACATAATGGCGTGACTGATCATGGTATCAGAACCGTCAACGATCCATTGGCCAAGCTCTCGTCCTTGCATCATTCGTTGTGTTAAATCAGGCGGCAAAATTAGAGCCGCTCTGACTTTGCCATCTTGGATGGCTTGCTCGGCTTCTTGCGGAGTAGCAAGACGTGAAGCGATGGTTACTACTTGTGAAACCCGCACGGATTCTGTGATCACTCGTCCAGCGGCGCTTTGGCTTTGATCCACCACCGCGATTGGGATATTACGCACATCGGTATTGATAGCGAAGCCGAACAGCAAGAGTTGGATTAGTGGGATCATCACAACCATGCCAAAGGTGATACGATCACGAGACAGCTGTCGTATCTCTTTGGTCATGATGGCTTTCATGCGAGCAATGGACTGCATCATTATTGTCGTCCCTCCCCAGTTACGGTGACAAATACATCCTCTAGACTTGGTCGGGCGATGTTCATCTCGCAGCCTTGTAACTCAGGAAAGTGGGCGATGAGCCATTGCATCGGTTCGGTTACTTGATTGCGAATCAGTACTCGCAGTCGAATACCAATTTGCGCAGCTGTGCGTACTTCCGCCTTCGTCAGTAATTTTGCTTTTAGTTGGCGTAAATTAGGTGCTTTCACCTCGACAATATTGACCCCCATTTCTGCCATGAGATGTTCAGGTTCACCATCTGCACGGATAAGACCTGATTCCATGATAGCAAGGCGATGACAGCGCTCCGCCTCGTCCATATAGTGAGTCGTAATCAAAATGGTGGTGCCTTGATCGCTAAGATCAAATAGCTGCTCCCAAAATTCGCGACGGTTTTCAGGGTCAACGGCGGACGTCGGTTCATCAAGAAACAACAATTCAGGGCTATGCATGGTCGCAGCCGCGAGAGAAAGCCGCTGCTTTTGCCCACCACTCATGCCACTTACTCGCTGATTACGTCGTTGATCTAAGCCGTAAACATCAAGTTGATGATCAATTCGTTGGTTTAGCTCGCGTGTGGACATTCCAAAGATTTGGCCAATAAACTGCAAGTTTTCCTTAACGGTTAGGTCATCATAAAGGGAAAACTTTTGTGTCATATAGCCAATTTTTAAGCGCAGCAACTCCGATTGACGTGGAATTTCCAAGCCAAGAACATCTACAGTGCCTGCCGTGGGGCTCAATAGGCCAGTGAGAACACGAATCGTGGTTGACTTACCACAACCATTAGGGCCGAGAAAACCATAAATGCTGCCACGAGGTACGTTGAGATTGATCCCTTCTATTGCCGTAAAATCAGCAAATTTTTTCACCACGTTTTTGGCTTGGATGGCAAATTCCGTCATGCTTACTCCTTAACTAAAGCGACTTGAGCGGCAAGCCCCGCAGGTAGGGTGAGCGCACTTTGATCTAAATCGACTTCGGCTAAATACATCAAACGAGAGCGCTCTTCTTCGGTTAGCGCATAATAAGGAGTGAAGGAAGGTTCGGTCGCGACCCAGCGAACCGTTCCCTGGTAGGGTTGCTCAACTCCATCGACAAACACAGAAACTTGTTTGCCAGGAACAAAATTGACCCGATAGTTCGAAGGCACGTATACGCGAGCATAAGGGACTTGGTTGGCTTGAATGACAGCCACAATCGCATTGACTGGTACACGCTCGCCTAAGTTGTAAGGCAAATTATCGAGTACACCATCGCGAGTGGCGACAATGGTCAGTTCATCGAGCCTTTGTTGCTCTAATGCGACATCAGCTTGGGTGGCGGTTAAGGCCGCTCGCGCTTGTTCAATATCTTCTGGTCGAGAACCCGCCGTTAGCTTGCTGAATTCTTCATTGGCGGAATCTAATTCAGCGCGTGCCGAATCGCGTCCTGCGAGAGCTGTGTCCTTTTCTGATTGGCTAATCAGCTTTTTATTGACGAGTTCGGCTTTACGTTGATAGTTTTTTTGCGCTTCGGTGAGCTGTGCTTGTGCTCTTACAACACGGGCTTGGGCAGACGCGATATCTTCAGGGCGTTCCCCGTTGGTCAATTTAAGTAGGTAGGCTGCCGCTTTGGCTTGTTCTGCGATGGCGTGTGCCAACACGGCCTGTTGGCTTTTAGTATCGAGTTGAACCAGTACGTCACCTGCGATGACTGGCGTACCTTCGCGAATGGGGAGTTCTCGGATGATCTCATTGGCCGTCGCGGTGAGTGTGACGCGATCCCTCTCTAACGTGCCTAATGCTTTGTCTTTATCACTGGGAGAGCAAGCTGATAAGAGTGAGATAAACAGTACGCTCGTAAATAGTTTGTGCATGCTCGATTCCTCAGTATGGGTATAACTCACCTTAGATTAGCGAGTTTGGCTATTCTAGGGTGTGATCCATTACATAAGTTAGGCCCTAGTGAATGAGTTATAGAGTAGTGCTTTTGTTAAGCAGAAGAAAAGAAAGATAATTCCACCAAATTCATCAATTGATGAATTTAATCGTCTGGACCATTTTGATCAGAAAAGGCTTAACATGATGTTAAGCCTTGCGTCATTTTGACCTGAGTATGGGCGGATGATATTGCGTCTTAGGGCGCAGATTACCCGTTTAACTTTGCTAGAACGGCCATCATCGATGGTTCAATATCATGGCCAAGAGCTTTGATTTCTTCACTTGGCTCAACCAGATCTGGAATCTGGAATGTATGCATCTTGGCAGAAACGGCAGATAACACACCATTATTTGAGTCCTCAAAAGCAATACATTGTTGAGGTTCGACGTTTAAGCGACTGGCTGCAAGTAGATAGATTTCTGGGTCAGGTTTGCCGTTAGAAACCTCGCAACCACAGGTTAAGTTGCCGAAGTAATGATCAATTCCCGCCAGTTTTAACTTAATCGAGGCGAGCTCCTTATGTGTTGAAGTGGCAACGGCGGTAGGAACGTTATTGGCTTTTAACCATTCCAATAGCTCAACCACGCCTTCTTTAACTGGGATAGCTTGATGACGAACAATGGCATCGTAATTTTTGCGCCATTCAGCGTGTAACTTAGGTAAGTCATCCCCGTATGCATCACGGAAAATCTTTTCAATGCCAGCCGCATTGCGACCAATGATGGATAAGTAAACATCTTGATAAAATGGCAGATTAACGGTTTGACATGCTTGTTTAAACACGCGCATACAGACACGTTCAGTGTCGAGGAGAAGGCCATCCATATCAAAGATTGCAGCTTTATAATTCATTTGTTTAGTAGAGCTAAATAAGATGCAGGGGTCTTCATTGTGACATAAAAGCGCTGAGCAACTTAATGAAATATTGTAAAAACGGTTCATTAAGAGGTTTGAAATTAGGTACACTAAAGCAATTAAAATTATCCAATGTCAGAGTTTAAACCATAGAATATTCAAGGTTTAACTGGCCTTATTATCGGAGTGATTATGGAAAGGAAAACAGTGGCCTTTATTGGTTTAGGCGTAATGGGCTACCCAATGGCTGGTTATTTGAGTAAAGCGGGTTATAGCACCAAGGTGTACAACCGTACTTTTGCTAAAGCTGAAAAATGGCAAGATGAATACCAAGGTGTTGCTTGTGAAACGCCAAAACAAGCAGCAGAAGGTAGTGACATTGTCTTTGTTTGTGTTGGTAATGATAACGACGTACGCAGCGTGGTTTATGGTGAAGACGGTATTTTAGCGGGCATGAAACCGGGTGCTGTGTTAGTCGACCATACGACAACGTCTGCAAACCTTGCGATTGAACTGGCTGAAGCCGCTCAACAAGCTGGTAATGCGTTCATAGACGCTCCTGTTTCTGGTGGTCAAGCCGGCGCTGAAAATGGTGTGCTAACCATCATGTGTGGTGGTGAAGCGGCGATTTTTGAACAAGTTGCACCAGTGATGGATGTGTACGCTAAGCAAGCGACGTTGTTAGGCGAGCATGGGCAAGGCCAACGTTGCAAGATGGTCAACCAAATTTGTATTGCAGGCGTGCTGCAAGGCTTGAGTGAAGCGATTCAGCTGGCACAAAAGTCAGGCTTGGATATCGAGCAAGTGGTGAATACCCTCAAGCACGGCGCTGCAGGTTCTTGGCAGATGGAAAATCGCGCGACAACCATGGCGCAAGATAAGTTTGATTTTGGCTTTGCTATCGACTGGATGCGTAAAGATCTAGGTTTTTGCCTTGAAGAAGCTCAGCGTGTTGGTCTAGAACTGCCGTTGACTCAGCAAGTTGATCAGCGCTATGCAGAGTTGCAAGAGCAAGGTTTAGGCCGAATGGATACCTCTGTTTTGATCAAAGCATTGGAAAAATAGCATCGGTTATTTCCTCATTGAAATCGCTTCATTAGGGAATCGTAAAACCTCACGATAACCGCTTAGGCAACTGAGCGGTTTTTTTATCGCTATGCTTTTGGTCATTCAGGTTGAAATCCTAAACATGCTCGATAATAAACAACAGGCATAAAAAAATCCGATACCAGCGAACTGGTATCGGATTAAATTCAACCATGATTTAAACTCGCAAAGAGTTAATTCATAGTATCAAACACGCGAGAATTACTTAGTGTAAGACTGAGCGATGTTGTCAATACGTTCGTTAGCGCGAGCTGCTTCTTCTTGAGCTGCCATTGCTGCATCGCCAGAAGCTTGAACGCCACCAGCAAGTGCATTTACGTCTTGGCTTAGTTGACTAACTTGGTTGCTTAGTTCGTCAAGTTTTGCAGTTGTTGCTTCATCTGGACCTGATGCACAGCCAGCTAGTAGAAGAACTGAAGATGCCGCAGCTGCGATAATCATTTTGTTCATGGATGAACTCCTTGCATTTGTTAGTATCATTGATGCGCTATACCTTGTGTTGTATAGCAACCACCTAAGTGTAGCCTGATTTATATAGTTTACACACTAGGGAAAAGTCAAAATAATCCAAGAATTTAGAGTAATTTAGTTCGTTTGGCTAAATTTCGAGCTAAGCTTTGCTGTTGCTGTCTAAAAAATTGCCACTTGTAATGTATGAATATTTTCTGTGATCTCTATCCCTATTGTCAGCTTCGATGTATCATTACGTGTTAATTTTTGATTGATGGCAACACAAGCTCGTTTGCCAAATAACACCTGCCCTGGAGAAGACTTTGCAGTTTAAAGATTTAGGCTTAGATAATCGCTTATTAAAGACCTTGAACCATTATGCCTTTAAGAAGCCGACCGACATTCAAAAACAAGCGATCCCTGTTGCGATCGCGGGTAAAGATTTGTTGGCGTCATCAAAAACAGGTTCGGGTAAGACCTTAGCGTTTGTGCTGCCAATGTTGCATAAATCCCTAAAGAGCAAAGCTTTCTCAGCAAAAGATCCTCGTGGTTTGATTTTGGCACCAACTCGTGAATTGGCTAAACAAGTATATGGCGAATTACGCTCTATGCTGGGTGGCTTGAGCTACGATGCGACATTGGTTGTGGGTGGTGAAAACTTTAACGACCAACAAAAAGCACTGCGTCGTTACCCGAAATTCATTGTGGCAACGCCAGGACGTTTAGCGGATCACCTTGAGCACAAATCGCTTTTCCTTGATGGCCTAGAAACGCTGATCTTGGATGAAGCAGACCGTATGCTTGATCTTGGTTTTGCGCCTGAGTTGCGTCGCATTCACAAAGCGGCAAAACACCGTCGTCGTCAAACGTTGATGTTCTCTGCAACGCTTGATCACGCAGAGATGAATGAGATTGCGGCAGAGATGCAAGACTCGCCAAAACGCATTGCGATTGGTGTCTCGAACCAAGAACACCAAGATATCACGCAAAAATTCTACCTTTGTGATCACCTTGACCACAAAGAAGCGATTTTAGATCGCGTGTTGGAAGAAGCGAACTATCGCCAGCTGATCATCTTCACTGCAACACGTGCTGATACTGAACGTCTAACGATTAAGTTGAACGAGCAAAAACTGAAAGCGGTGGCACTAAGCGGCGGTCTGACTCAGACTCAACGTAACACCATTATGAGCCAGTTTGAGCGTGCGGTATTTAAGATCCTTGTGACGACCGATATCGCGTCTCGTGGTCTGGACATCGCTAACGTAACCCACGTTGTTAACTTTGATATGCCAAAGCATACTGAAGAATATGTACACCGTGTTGGCCGTACCGGCCGTGCTGGTAATAAAGGTGATGCAATATCATTGGTTGGCCCAAAAGACTGGGACAGCTTTAAGCGTGTTGAAGCGTATCTGCATCAAGATCTTGCTTTCTCGACTTTTGAAGGTTTGAAAGGTAAGTTCAAAGGGATTAAACCACCTAAGCCTGCCGTAGAAAAAGGCAAGAAGGATTACCGCAATAAAGGTAACTCTCAAGCGAAGAAAGTGGCGAAGAAGCCAGTTAAGCGCGATAAGAGCTTCTACCAACACGTGGCAGTGGGTGACACAGTATTCATTCCTAAGAAGAAAGTCGCACCAAAAGTGGACGACGAGTAAACACTCTAGCGTTAATTATCGAAGGTCACCTCAGGGTGGCCTTTTTTGTATGCTTACTATGGAACTGGCTTTGCGAGATTGTTGATTTAAATAAAAAGGCACCCGAAGGTGCCTTTGACTTATAACTTATTTTTGTTTCCAAACGAGTTTGAAATTATTGGATGATTTTGTTCAGGTAATCCATGTTTAGTTCAATACCTAAACCCGGAGCGTCGCTTACGGCAATCATACCGTCGATGATTGGCGGCTCATTTAGGGTTAGATTTTGAGTCAGTTCACCTTGCCAGAATTCCTGATGCAGATACTCAATGTAGTGATCTGTTTTCATAGCTGCGCCAAAGTGGCGCGCTGCTGCAGAGGTAATACCGGTTTTCCAGTTGTGTGGCATTAGAATCGCATTGTGGTATTCACATAGCTCTTCGATACGTAACAGTTCAGTTAGACCGCCGCAGCGATTGTAATCAGATTGAACCACTGAAATACCAGTCGTGTTTAACCATTCTTGTGCTTCAAAGCGAGTCGTCGACATTTCAGCACCACATAAACGTGTCGATAGGCACGCTGCGAGCTTTTTATGACCAATTAGATCATCATGTTGAAGTGCTGCTTCGACAAAATAAAGGTCGATATCTTTCAATTGTTCAAATGTCCAACGTGCAGCTTGCCAATCGTGCCAACGGTATAAACAATCCATCATCATGTCGATATCATACCCAAGGATGTTACGCAGTTCGCGAAGATACCATACGATTTCTCTATCAGTTGCTGGGCAGCTTGGCATGATGCACACTTTTACCGCTTTAGCGCCTACAGATTTCGCTTTCTCAAAGAGCAATGCATAAGCATCGATGATTTGCTGAAGTGAAGCGTCAGCCGGAACACTCGGGTACAGAGTGAAATAAGGGGTAATCTTGTCGCGATTCTTACCACCCATCAGTTGGTATGCAGGGACGCCAAGCTGTTTACCAGCAAGATCGTACAGTGCCATGTCGATACCAGAAATAACAAACATACCTAGGCCACGCATGCCCACCCATCGAGTGGTGTCGTACATGTTTTCCCAAATAGAGCGGAATGCCATTGGTTCACGGCCAATCACCGCTTCTTTAATATTTTTAAGCCATTTGTGTTCGGTTTCTAATTCAGCAAAGGCTTTGATTACTTCAGGGGAGCCATCGGCTTCGCCAATACCGTACATACCGTTCTCATCAGTCACTTTAACGATGACGGTATTTTCACTCCAGTTTGTCGCTTCAACATTGACTGGAATAAATTCAACAGAGGTGATTTTTGCAATAGACATTGTTATGCCTCAACTTTATTTAGTTCTACAGCGTTATCGCTTACTTGTGCTGGTGCCGCAACCGTTTGTGCAAAAAGCTCAGGATGGTCACGGCGAATCCATTTCATTAAACACACGACTAGCATGAAATAAAGAACAATCATTGGTAGGCCAACAACCACACACATTGATTTAATGGTATCTATGCTTCCGCCCATGAAGAATGCTGCCATTGATACCGCACCGATACCAATTGCCCAAATCATACGTACTGAAACATCAGGATCTGCGTCATGGTCAAGTTCTTTAGTCGTCATCATTGATACAGCCATTGCTGCTGATGTCATTGTTGTCGACATAAGGAAGAACTCAACGACTAAGAACGTCACCAGAATGATACCGCCAAATGGCAAAGACTTGATGGTTTGAATAATTGCGCTTGATACGCCGGATTCCGTCATCCATTGTAAAATAGGTAATGCGCCAGTGATTTCGTTAAATACAGAGTAGCTACCAAAAATAGCAATAAAGAATGAACAGCCTGCAGAACCAAAAGTAATAGTAGTTAGGACTAACTGCTTGATCGTACGTCCTTTAGAGATACGAGCAAGAAAAACACCCATCATCACTAGGTAAGCGAAGTACCAAGCCCAGTAATACATAGTCCAAGCTTGTGGGAAGCCAGATTTCTGTACTGGATCGGTCCAGAAGCTCATTCGGATGTAGTTGTTAAACATCACGCCTAAGCTGTCGAAGAAGTAAGAGAAAATAAAGGCTGTTGGACCAGAGATTAAAATGATCAAACCTAGCGCAAACGCAGCGTACACACAGGCATTAGCAAGTTTTGACACACCTTTCTTCATTCCTGCAAACATAACCAGCGCATAGAAAGCGATAAAGAGAACAATAATGCCCACTTGCACTTCGATGCCGTTTTGAATGCCGGTTAGGTTTTCAATACCCGCACCGATTAGGTCTACAGCAAGTCCCATCGAGGTAGAAAACGCACCGAGTGTACCGAAAATAGCAACGATATCGATGATGTAACCAACGATGCCTTTAGCGTGTTTTTCGCCAATAATATCAACAAGTAGTTGGCTAAGACGAAGATTACGGCGTTTCATCTTGTGTAAGTAGTAGGCAAATGGAACTGCTGGTAAACAGAAAATAGCCCATCCCGTTGGTCCCCAATGGAATAACGTGTAGGTGATAAGCCATTGTGCTGCCTCAGGAGAACCTTGCTCTGCAAACATCGGTGGACTTTGCATGTAGTACATCGGTTCGCCAACGGCCCAGAAAATCAACGCCGCGCCAACACCGGCGGAGAAAATCATAAACGCGTAGCTTGAATAGCTAAATTCAGGAGTGTCTGAATCAGTTCCCAGTTTGATGTTACCGAAACGGCTGAATGCAAGGTAAAGAAGGAACATCAAAGATGAAAAACCAGCAAGCTGGATAAACCAACCGATATCGTTGGTTACCCATTTCATGCCAGCATTTGCAGCCGCGCCTGATTGTTCAGGGAAGAATACAGCGAGCCCGAGTGCCAAAAACGTAAAGCTTATGGCAGGCCAGAACAGTTTGTGATCTAGGTTATTGAATTTCATTGCAATTCCTTGCTAATTATAATTTGCTGCCGTTTTCAATCATGGTGGCGCGAATAGTCGACACATCAAGGTCACGGATAGCGGTATTTGTATTTATTGCTTGTACCGCGGCAACCCCAGCTGCGTGGCCAAGTTCAAAGCATTGTGCGGTCACGCGTGCTGATGCAAGAGCTTCGTGCTCTGCACTTAGGCAGCGGCCTGCGACGATAATGTTTTCACCAATAACAGGGACTAGTGTGTGGAATGGAATGTCGTAGTAATCGTTCAGTAGCCAATGCAGTTTAGGTTTGTCACCAGAATGCAATTCGATCGGCCAAGGAGTACGACAAATACCATCTTCGCGTTTGCGGCAGTTCACGACATCTTCGTTAGTCAGCGTTTCTACACCAACGATAGAGCGGGTTTGACGAATACCCACTTCCACTCCGGTATCCACCACGTAAGCATCTTCGCAGCCTGGAACATACTTATTAAGGAATCGTGCGTAGTCACGAACTTGGCGACGGCCAAAAATTTCCGCTTCCGTGAAATCTTTCGGATCGATAACGTTCAATGTGCGGCCATCTTGACCCGCTAGGCGTGTTGCGTTCACCATAAGCTCGTTAGGACGAGTGGTTGGGAAAATCCAGATCTTATGACGTGGAAGATCGTAGTCACCGGTTGCGTTCGCCGCGAGAATGTTCTCGGTTACTTTTGACGGACAGATAGTATCTTCACCGTAGTACGCAAGGTACTTATCCATATCCACCCCCGCATAGCGGAAGAACATAGTTGGGTTTTGAATACGACCATTGTCGCCAAAGTAGTAGTCCATGCCTGCACGAGCAATCACTGCAGCATCACCTGATGCGTCGATGATTTGTTTGCTTAGGATGATGCTTTGGCCAGCGTTTGATTCAATCACCACGCCTTTGAACGCATCACCATCCATGATCACGCCAGTAACCGCAGTATGGAATAACGTAGTTACGCCAGCTTGCTCAAGAAGGTCATCGGCGACTTCGCGCCATACCAACGGATCGTGTGTTACGGTGAAGGTCTTGCCGTAAATTTGTGGCGGCGTCACACCACCGCGCTTATCTAACTCTTGACGAAAGCGTTCAGTAAAGCCGTATACAACCTGCTCTGGTTGTGCATTTTCGTCTTCTGTTGCCATGTACATGCCGCAGATAGTACCCGATAGGCCCGCTACAGCGGCACCACCGCAAAATCCATATTTCTCAATCAGCCAGGTGTCCTTACCCATACGACCAGCAGTTTCCGCTGCGGCTACACCTGCAGGGCCACCACCAATAACCAATACCTCAGCTTCTGCCAGGATTGGCAGATCAGGTAGAGATTCAAAACGACGGATAATGTTCCAAGATTTCATTGTTGCCTCGCTAATAGATGACTGATGTTCATCTGATATATCAGTTGTATGTTTTTAATATATGCCCGTATTTTTTGTGGTACAATTAATTTCGTCCTTAATGTGAGATTGCTCACTAAAGAATTTATCGAGGGAACAAAAGGGAATGAAAATTAACCCCGTAAATAAGAATGAAGTTGCTTATCATCAGCTTGAGAGAATGATTATTTTCCGCGAACTAGAGCCGGGAAGTATGGTGAGTGAAAAGCAATTGGCCGAAAATTTAGGCCTAGGAAGAACACCAGTACGTGAGGCATTGCAGCGACTCTCCTATGAGCGTATGGCAGAAATCCACCCACGTAGAGGTATTCAAATTCCACCGATCTCAGTGGAAAGCCAATTGAAAATATTGGAAGTACGCCGTGATATTGAGGCGCTCTGTGTTCGCTATGCTGCGTCACGCGCCAGCGTGGATGAAAAGCAACAAATGCAGCAACTCGCCGATGACTTAGAAATTTGTGCGCAAAATCGTGACGATTTTGAATACGCGGAATTGCTTAAAGAGATCCATACGCTATTAGTCAAAGCAGCTGATAACGAATATCTGGAATTGGCGATGGCTCCATTGCAAGGCTTGTCACGCCGTTTTTGGTTTGCTTACAAGGATGAAGGGCAAGATCTTGTTGCCGCATCATCGCTGCATGCCGCAGTATTAAGAGCTGTGAGTCACACCGATGCTGAAGAGGCCGTTGCGGCGTCTCATCGTCTCAATGACTATCTGACCGATGTTGCCTATCGCAGCATCAAACCACGTAAATAACACCACTTTCGTCGTGATAACTTGGTGCGCTGAGGCGTCGCCGATTCAGTTCACACCTTAGGCGAAATCCAACGCAAAAAGAAAGGGCAGTCCAATGGACTGCCCTTTGTGTTTGTATCGATATGCCATCGTTTGATTAATGGCATCACAGACTTGCTTAGAAAATCAGGTGTGCAACACCAGCGATAACAGGCAATGTGATCAACGTACGAAGAATAAAGATGGCAAACAGTTCAAAAATGTTCACAGGAATACGGCTACCAAGCAGTAACGCACCTACTTCTGACATGTAAATCAACTGAGTTACTGACATTGCCGCAATCACAAAACGAGTCATTTCACTATCGATAGACGCTGCTAGGATTGATGGAATAAACATGTCAGCAAAGCCAATTACGATAGTCTTAGATGCTTCAGCTGCTTCCGGTACACCGAGTAATTCTAGGTATGGAACGAACGGTTGACCCAAGAAGGTAAATACCGAAGTGTATTCAGCAATGATTAAGGCAACAGTACCTAAGCCCATGACAACTGGCAGCACACCAAACACCATATCAACGGCATTATGTACGCCTTCAGTGAGAATGGTTTTCCAAGATTTAACGCGGCCAGCTTTGAGTAGCGCAAGTTCCATGCCCCAAGTGAAGCTAGAGTGACCTTCAGGAATCGCATCGGCATCATGTGCAGGCTTAGTACCATCAATGAACGTGTCTTTTTTGTAGCATAGCGGTGGTAGGCGAGGAATGATGATCGCTGCAACAAAACCGGCTAAACAGACCGCGCCGTAAAAAGGTAAGAACATGTGTTCAAGATTGACTTGCGCAATGACCACAAGGCTAAAAGTAATCGATACTGCTGAGAATGTGGTGCCAACAACGGCCGCTTCTCTTTCCGTGTAGAATTTGTTTTCGTACTGTTTGCTGGTCAATAGA
Source organism: Vibrio ichthyoenteri ATCC 700023 (assembly GCF_000222605.1). Lineage (GTDB taxonomy): Bacteria > Pseudomonadota > Gammaproteobacteria > Enterobacterales > Vibrionaceae > Vibrio > Vibrio ichthyoenteri. Next base: position 35,702 of record NZ_AFWF01000011.1, read on the forward strand.
ATACCAACACTACCATCACCTAACCACGAGGCCATACAGTCAATAGCACTACGACCCGGTAGGTTAAATACAGGGCGCATTACTTTTGCGAGTAAGGTACCAAACAGTTCAAGTAGACCAAAGTTAAGTAGTAGTGGCAGTAACAAGCCCGCAAAAATAAAGACTGAGAACAGTGTTGGTAGCAAGCCTTCAAGAACTAAGCCACCAGTGTTTGGTTCCCAAATCGCTTTTGGACCGAGTTGAAAATAAGTCATCACGATGGCGGCACCGCCAAGAACGCGCACCGCTAACCAAAGTGGGGTTGGGTTAAATAACCCATTCAAAAAATGGCTGTTAGCAATGAATGCTGGATTTTTAATTCGGCATAGTAGAGAAGCGGTTGCCATAAAAGCAACGATGGCAGTGATCATCTCAATCAGGAAATCGCCAAATAGGGCTTGAACTGATTTCGCTAAGATAGCAACAGGGATAGTGATATCACCGTTGTAGCTTACAGGGGCCATGAAAAGGAACACACCGATCAACGATGGGATAAAGAAGACCCAAAAGTTGCCTTTGGTTTTGTTTGTCTCGGTGGTTTGAGTACTGTTTTTCATTAGGAATCTCATGTTACAACTAGTCAATATACACCGAGTCCTTGGCATATATATTCACTAAACATCCTTATTCAGTCATTGCAGGCAAGACTACTGGTTTTCTGCTTTTATCGCAAGACTATTCATTAATGTTCGCTAAATATTCACGATTTAATGTTTTCTAAGCAGTAAAACAAGGTATTATATCTCGATGTGCTTCATCATTGCGCTGCGTAACGATCAAGAAATGGCGATACGTAGGTTATGAATACATCGTAAACAGAATAAAAGATGCAAACGCCGAGTTTGTGAATCTAATTGTGAATGGTTACTTAGAAGTCAATGACTTGATCTCATCATCCATCGAAAGCAGATCGTTGAGTCAAGGTTAGTTGGCTCGGGGAGATGTTGCAATGAGAAGTGGAGCGCGAAATCAACGCGCTCGATTCTGAAAGAGATAAAACCAATAGGCGATGGCAAGTATAAGCGCGAGGGCGATTGGCGCCATCAGAGAGCCGATTGCATAGAGGCTATACAGTTTCGCGCCAGCAATACCACCAGATAGAAATCCGGCAAAAATAAACAGAAAAAGTTTGGCTTTACGATAGTCAAAACGCTCACCGCGCAGTCGCGCGCCAATCATAATGCCAAGATCGGTAATGATACCGGTCATGTGCGTGGTGCGCACTACCGCGCCGCTAAAAGTGGTGATCATGGCATTTTGTAAACCACACGCTGCGGAAGCAAAGTATTGCCCAGAAGTGATGTTTTGCTTTAACAGCAAGTAAGCGACGAACAGTAAACCGGCTTCAATACACAGCGCAAAGCCATAACGACGGCCTAACTTAAGCGCCGTGCTTTCCATAAACGCGCCACTTAAGGTTGCACCCATTAAGAAACTCAACAAAATCATGAAGAGATGGCTGGTCATGCCGTCAAGTGCTTCGATACTGGTGCCGATCAGCGTTACTGTACCGGAGATATGAGAAACCGCTTGGTGTTGAAAACCAAGCAAGCCAATCGCGTTGACTATTCCTGCAAGAAGGGCAAGTAGGAATGCTCCGTATTCCACCCAGCGTGGTAGTCGAGAAATCACAAATTTACTCCCAAAAACTAGGCGTGGATTATAGCGCTGGTAAGAGCAGTTCGGTAGTGAAAGTTAGCGCGATCTTTCGCTAAATTAAATTTTGATTGTCCTTGTCGATAAAATTTGCTGATAAAGACAATGTCATTATGGCCGTTGTAAGTTGGCGCTGTCCCTTATTGAACTGCTGCAATCAATAAGGGTGAGAAACTAATTAATCAAGCTTAGGTGAGGTTGGTAAACGCTTACTTTATCTTGGTTGGCAAACTATTGAATCTGCTCAATTTGGCAATCAAATTTCACCCAACCTTGTTTGTGTTGTTCGTATATCGAAAAGCTGGGTTGAGGAAGGTCTTGTTGATTGAAAACGCCTACAGGGACGACGAAATCTTCCGGTGCTGAAGAAAGCGCCAATAGCATTGTAGTGCCACAGCGAGGGCAGAAAGAATACGTCACCTGATGACCAGAATCGCTGATCCGAGAGTACTCTGTGAGTTCGCCACTATGGTTGATTTGAGAACGGTGAAAACGCGCTTGAACGCCAAATACGCTACCGGTTCTTTTTTGACATTCAAAGCAATGACATATTGCAGTACGAACCGGGTCGCCGTGACAGATGAGGTTGACTTGCCCACAACTGCATTGCGCAATGCGTGTGGGTAGCGGATTAACAGTGTGATGTAAGCTGTGATGAGTCATGGCCAATCCTTGAGATAACAAACTGCTACTGTTAAGGTTTATCACCAAGCTGAGCTATTTACAATCTGAGCGTAAAAATGAAAAGACGTCTACTTCCTATTCCATTGATTCTTCTGATCCCTATTGTATTGCTGGTGGTTGTGATTATTGCTGGTGTCTACCGTTTTAGTCTCGATGATGAAGAGATATTGGCCAAGTTTCCTGCTCAAGCACAAAGCCAAGCTGAGCGCCAAGATAGTGTGATGCAGCAAGTCTTTGCCCTGTCAACGCCTAACCCTTGGACTATAAGCGTGCCGGAAAGTCATGCGTTTGCCCTTGTTGATCATATTGATGCGGAAAATCATTGGGCAACAGGCCGCTACGATTCGGGTTCTGATCGCGGCCAAGTTAGCGTGAGCTTGCAAAGGCTGGTGGAGGTCGCAGAGCATCAATATGTGTCGGTGATGACAGTATCAAATCAAGGCAGCGGAGTTTTCTACTATTTGACCAGCTTTGAATATGATCTTAAGCGTCAGCGATTGGTGCTAATTGATACGGTGTTACTTGGCGATCGCATTGCCGTTGATAATCTCAGTTACGCATCCTCGTTAGTGCAACTGAGTTACCGTCAACATGGAGCTAAACAGTCTTATGCAGATTTACCTGCCGATGCTTTGATTGGTAATTATCGTCTTGACGAAAAATTAGATTTTATTTCATTACCTTAAGCCTCCGCTTGTGACTATTCCATTAATTGCCTATATTGGTTAAGCAAATTTTCTTGTTGTTAATGGAGTAATACATGATTAATAAACGTTTCTTTAAAACCAAGGACGAAGTGGAAGTAACGTTTGAGTTACCGGAAGAGCAAGTTGAACAGTCAGCTTGCCTAGTAGCAGACTTTTCTGATTGGCAACCAATCGTGATGAAAAAAGTAGCTAAAACGAAATCCTATCGATTCAAAACACGCTTACCAAAAGATCAACAGTTTGAATTTCGTTACCTTGTTGATGAAAGTCGTTGGATTAACGACCCAAGCGCTGATCAATATACGCCAAATGGTTTTGGTGAAGACAATGGTTTGCTAACCACGTATCAATAATAAATTCAATAAGTTGGTGGTTACTTACCCATCAAGTGAATAAAATAAGGCGCATTATTGCGCCTTTTTTGATCGCATACCTAGTCGGATGGGGTGACAAAAGAAGCAGAAATCCGTAATCTTATAGCGATTTTTCCCATACGTAACGTGTGGCTATAAAAACGTATTACATGAATTAATGAATAATTAAATTGTTATAAGGTCAAACAGTGCAAGCGAGAACAATAAAAGCGCGCGTTTCTGAGCTTACGAAACGCAAGAGAATGATGCTTTTGAGCTTACCTGCGGTAGCGATTGTCGTATTGACTACCCTTGGTGGCACAACCAACAAAATCCGCACGATTGATCTTTCTCTAAATGACACCCAGTTAGTTGATACCATTCTTAATGACAGCGTTGAGAATGTCGATATGCCGGATTATGAATATCATATTCAAGCCGGTGACAATTTGAGCTCTATTTTTGATCGTCTTGGTTTTGCGTACAGTGACATGATGAAAATCATGGAGACAGATCTTAACTACTTGGCGCTCGATACGTTAAAGCCGGGGAATACTCTGCGCTTTTGGCGTGATGAGCAAACGAACCACCTTGCTAAGATGGAATTAGAGTTCAGCCTTGTTGAACGTGCGGTGTACTCGCGCACGGTTGATGGCGACTACGAATTTACCGATGTTAAAATCCCGGGCGTGTGGAAAGAATACGCTTTGGTTGGTGAGATAAATGGTAGCTTCTCCCAATCAGTCAATAAACTCGGGTTGGGCAATGTAGAGATTGAGCAAATTGTCGGTTTGTTGAAAGACAAAATCAATTTCTCCCGTGATTTACGCCTAGGCGATACCTTTGAAGTAGTGCAGTTTCGTCAGTATGTGGATGATCAACTGACGGGAAATCGTGAAATTCAAGCGATTAAGATCATGAATCGAGGTGGCGAATATACGGCATATCTGCATGAAGATGGCCAGTACTATGATAAAAATGGCGATAGCTTACAACGCGCATTTCAGCGTAAACCAATTGCGGGTAACTATCGACTGAGTTCTAATTTTAATGCTCATCGCAAGCATCCTGTGACGGGCCGAGTCTCTCCACATAACGGAACTGATTGGGCTACGCCGGTAGGAACACCCATCGTATCTACAGGTGATGGTGTGGTTATCATGACGCGTAACCACCCATATGCGGGTAATTATGTTGTTGTTCAACATGGCAGCACTTATAAAACGCGTTACCTGCATTTGAGTAAGATATTGGTACGCAAAGGTCAGAAGGTAACACGGGGTCAACGCATTGGTTTATCGGGCAAATCTGGCCGTGTTACTGGGCCGCATATTCACTATGAATTGATTGTGCGTGGCAGAGCGGTGAATGCAATGAAAGCGAACATCCCAATGGCGAGTTCGGTATCAAAAGCGGATATGCCGGCTTTTGTCGCACGACGTGACAAACTGGATAACATGCTTAAGCAGCAAGAACTAAAAATTGCTCAGCAGGGCTCGGCGAATAACGCGAGTTAACAACAATTTTAAAGCGAACCATGTGGTTCGCTTTTTTTTGGGCTATTTAATCAGAGAGTCGTGATTAAGTTCTGCGATGCTTTTAGCTCCGGTTAGTGTCATCGCCACGCGCATCTCTTTTTGGTATAAATCGAGCAAATTCTCAACGCCCGCTTGCCCTTGGGCTGCTAAGGCGTAGACGAATGACCGCCCTAGTAGGGTGCAGTCTGCCCCCAGAGCAATCATACGCACTACGTCTAAGCCGGTACGAATACCTGAGTCGACTAAGATTTTAAGATCGCCTTTGACTGCATCAGCAATGGTTGGCAGCGCTTTTACAGTGGAAAGTACACCATCAAGTTGTCTTCCTCCGTGATTTGATACCACAATGCCATCGGCGCCAAATCGCACCGCATCTTTTGCATCTTCAGTGTCTAAAATCCCTTTGATGATCATCGGTCCATCCCAAAAGTCGCGAATCCATTCAAGGTCTTGCCAACTGATGGAAGGATCAAAATTGTTACCCAGCCAGCCGATGTAATCTTCGAGCTTTGTCGGTTCACCTCGATAGGCTGAAATGTTACCAAGATCGTGTGGTTTGCCCAGTAGTCCGACGTCAAGAGCCCAACGTGGATGACACATCGCTTGCCACATACGGCGACTTGCTGCATTTGGGCCACTCATGCCTGAGCGCATATCGCGATAGCGAGCGCCGGGTACAGGCATATCAACGGTGAAAACTAAGGTTGTTACGCCCGCTGCCTTAGCCCGTTCTAGCACATTGCGCATAAAACCGCGGTCTTTCAAAACGTACAATTGGAACCACATTGGTCGTTCTATCGCTGGTGCCACTTCTTCTATCGGACAAACGGAAACCGTAGACATAGTGAAAGGGATGCCTTTGTTCTCAGCGGCTTTCGCTGCCTGAACTTCGCCTCTACGTGCATACATGCCGGTTAATCCAACCGGAGCAAGGGCAATTGGCATTGAAAGTTTTTCTCCAAATAATTCGGTTTCCAAACTTAAATCAGCCATGTTTTTTAATACCCTTTGCCTTAGTCCAATCGCAGATAAGTCGGCAGTATTGTGCTTTAACGTATGCTCGTTATATGACCCACCATCAATATAATGAAAAAGAAACGGAGGTAACTTAGCTTTTGCGGCTGCACGATAGTCTGTAGAAGCGGAGATGATCATAACGTAGGTCCTATAAGTCGCTCGTATTGAAATGAAGCCAGTTAAAGCTCTTCCTTTTTACTTGTCCGTATGACGGCCTTTTCCTGACAGCGCTGGCTGTTACAGCGTAGGTAATGTGGCATTGGGGTTTAGTGAGTGATGTTACAGTTTTGTTATATATTGATATATCGATTTAATCGAAATTATTTATTCTAAAAATGGGTAAATAACTCGAGTGAATTGCGACAAATTAAGGCGTGAAACGTTGTAAGGAAACGAGCAAGAAGTGGGTGAAAAGTCGTTGGGTGATGAGCTTGGGGAAAATGCCAGAATGTGGACAACAACATGGCATTTACCCAACTCAATGATGGCTATAGTGTCATCTGATATTGGCGCGGTGTTAAACCAAATTGCTCTTTAAATCGCTGAGTAAAGCGCACTTCAGACTGATAGCCACAGGCCAGCGCAGTGTCCATTTGGCTAAACTTTCTTTGCAACAAACCGAGCGCATGAGACATGCGAATTTCGGTCAATATATGTCGAAAGCTGGTCTCTTCTGCAGCAAGTTTACGAGTTAGAGTTGCACGACTCATCGCCAAGTGCTGCGCAGCGACTTCGATCTTATGATCATCACCGGGAGCGGCACTCAAATAAGTGGCGAGTTTATCGCGGACTTGCTGATTATCATTAGGAAAAAGTAGATGTAGAGCACCGATGTGACGAAGTTCAGCATAGAATGCCAGTAGCAACTGTTGTTGAGTGTGTACAGAGAGATCTTTGTTGGACATGTCGCAAATGATCTCAAAGCAATAGCGCAGAGCGTCATTCACTTTCACCATCGGCGCGCTGCCGCCAGAGGATGCCTCTTGATTTAACCACTCTGCTGGAGGGGGTTGGAAAAAAGTGACTGCCCGCGCATGGAAGCTGTTCTGCATTGGGGTATTAACGAAAGTGAGATACTGACCTGCGGGAACCACAAGCCAGTTTGCACGATTGAACTCATAGGATTGCTCTTGCCACCAAAGTTGTTTGTGGCCTTGTTCTACCCAATAAAGGGTAGGGGCATGAATGAACACGTTGTGCAAAGGCTGCTCTCGCTTACCTTGGAAATGTGTGATGTGCAGTAGTGGTTTGTTCATGCCCTAATCCTTGTTTCTTTACGTTGTACGAGTTACTCGTTGACGTATGTCGCAGTAATTTTCGCTTTATCGAGTGCACTTGAGTTGAGCATAAAGCCAATCAGAGCATTCGATGCTCCTTGTGGCAGCTCTAGTTTCTCAGTTGGTAAGGCGAATACGGTAAATTCGTAGCGGTGCATTCCGTCTCCCTTTGGAGGACAAACGCCACCAAAGCCTTTTAAGCCATAGTCATTTTTCATTTCGTCTGCTTTGATTGATTTACCTGAAACGCCTCGTTCAAGCGTAGTGACGTTCGCAGGGATATCGACCGCAACCCAGTGCCACCAGCCGCTGCCCGTTGGTGCATCAGGATCATAAGCGGTAATCGCAAAGCTTTTTGTTCCAGCAGGCACATCGCTCCAGCTAAGTTGTGGCGATAAATTATCCCCACTACAACCAAAGCTATTAAAAGCAAACGTATCAGCAATTCGCGAGCCTTCTTGAATGTCTTGGCTGGTTAAGGTCATTGCTGAACTAGCAAATGAAGCAAGAAGTAGTACAGGTGCGAGTTTGAAAAATTTCATCTTAGTTCCTTTTTAGGTTTCGGCTACAGGACTAATCATAGAAGTAAACACAGTAAAAATGATTACTTAAAAACTCATAATTAATTCAATTTTAATTATTATGAGTTTTTAAGTAAATAGTTGCGTGAGATAAAGGCGAATGCCGTTGCTGAGCCGAAACAAAACATCGCATGGTTTAGGTTAATGCAGACGAAAAAAAGGCGAACACTTGGGGGGCAGTGTTCGCCTTTTGATTATATAAACCGTGTTCAGCTTGGCTGATTAATTGGCGTTATACACCGGATAATCGAGCAACCCTTGCTCTGCGCCACCAAACAGTGTGGCCGGATCATGCTGTGCTAACGGGTAGTTGTTTTCGATGCGACGAGGTAAATCGGGGTTAGCAATAAATGGACGACCAAAACCGACCATATCAGCTAAACCAGATTGTACAGCGTGTGCGGCTTTGTCGGTGTTGTAACGGCCGGCATAGATAATCGTGCCTTGATAAGCATCGCGCACCGCTTGCTTGAAATGGGCGGGTGTCTCGGGTGCATCATCCCAATCTACTTCTGCAATATGGATATAAACGACGTTGAGTTTACTGAGTAGTGCCGCCGCCGCGGTGTAGGTTTCCACCGGTGTTTTATCTATTGTGCCATTTAATGAAGTGAAAGGAGCAAGGCGTACACCCACACGTTCTACCCCAATAGCATCAGTCATGGCTTGAACGACTTCTGCAAGAAAACGTAGACGATTTTCAATTGAACCACCATATTCGTCAGTGCGTAGGTTCGCTTCAGAATCGATAAATTGATTGATCAAATAACCATTCGCAGCGTGTAATTCGATGCCATCAAAGCCAGCTTCAATCGCATTAAGTGCCGCTTGGCGATATTGTTCAATTACTTGTTTAATATCGTCATGGTTCATAGCTCGTGGTTCGACTACATCCACAAAACCAGGAGCATCAGTGCCATTATCGATGAATACTTTTACGTTCTCCGCTTTTAGAGCAGATGAAGAAATAGGTTGCTCACCACCAATATTGTCTGGGTGAGTGACTCGGCCGACATGCCAAAGCTGAGCGAAGATTGCTCCGCCTTCAGCGTGAACAGCATCGGTGACTTTCTTCCATCCAGCGATTTGCTCAGCTGAATAGATACCAGGAGTCCAAGCGTAGCCTTGACCCTGCGGTGAAATTTGCGTGCCTTCAGCGACAATCAAACCCGCTGACGCACGTTGTGCATAATAGGTCGCCATCATGTCATTCGCGACATTACCAGGTTGGCTTGCACGAGATCGGGTCATTGGTGGCATCACAATGCGGTTATTTAGCGTTAATGAGCCTAGCTGAATCGGTTGGAACAATGCATTTTTCATGATCAGGCCTTATTTGCTGGTTTGAATCAGTTCGATGGCGTAGCCGTCGGGATCTTTGATAAACGCGATATGCGTTTCGCCGCCTTTTAGTGGGCCGGGTTCACGAGTGATATTGCCCCCTAACTGGCGGATCTGATCGCAGGTGGCATAGAGATCTTCACAACCCAATGCAAGGTGACCAAATGCATCTCCGAGTTGATATTGGTCGGTATCCCAGTTATGGGTTAGTTCTATCGTTGTTGCATCTGATTGGTCTGGGTAACCAACAAACACTAATGTGTAGCGGTATTCAGTATTATCCATGCGGTCCAATACACTCATGCCTAACACTTGGGTGTAAAACTCAATGGATTTTTCGAGATTGGTAACTCGAATCATAGTATGGAGAAATTTCATCGTTCACCTCAACATGGGAAAGGGCTGTAGTGTCTCGACAACCCGAATCTGAGGGAAACAATATGCTCATTCAGCTTAAACGTAAAATTATCACTGATTATTAAAATGATAATTTTACGTTATGACGTGAATTTGTAATTGTCGGGGGAGTTAAACAGAACGAAAAAGCCAGAGCGAGGCTCTGGCTTTAGAAGGCATTGAATAGGTATGAATCGACGTTTAGTTAGCATGGCCCATTGCTGAGAATGGGGTTCCGGCTTTACGTCTTCTTGGCGCTAGTGCCATGATGATGCCAAAACAGGCGCCTTGAGTGATCATCGCGGTACCACCGTAGCTGATAAAGGGAAGTGGACTGCCCATTACCGGTAGCAAGCCGCTCACCATTCCCATATTAATAAACGCATAAAGCATAAAGCTCATGGCCAATGCGCCAATGACTAAACGGCCATAAGCTGAGTCACTTTGGCTTGCAAGCCACAGTGTACGACCGGCAATAAAGAGGTAGGTTGTGATCAGTGCGACGCTACCAAAGTATCCCCATTCTTCCGCAAAGGTAGAAAAGATAAAGTCAGTGTGGCTTTCAGGAATAAAGCCCAGCTGACCTTGGGTCGCATTCATATAGCCTTTACCACGAATACCGCCAGAGCCAATAGCAACGAGCGACTGAATAATTTGGTAACCTGCGCCAAGTGGGTCTGATTCTGGATTGAGGAATTGTGTCACGCGCATTTTCTGATAACTCTCCATAAAGAAGATCCACAAAATGGGGATAGCAGTGGCGACGATGCCAATCACAGAGGCGATGATTTTCCAACTCATCCCACCTAAAAACAATACGAATAGTGAATAGATGACGGTGAAAATGGCGCCATCTAAATCGGGTTGTATGACGATAAGGCCCGCAGGCATTGCGGTAAGCGCTAAGCACAGGCCAATCTTTTTAAATGTTGGCGCTCCGGGATCTTTGGCAATTAGCCAAGCTGCCATCATGGGTACGGCGACCTTCACTAACTCAGAAGGCTGGAAGCGTATTGGGCCGAGTGCTAACCAACGTTTAGAGCCATTGGTGGCATCGCCAGCGATGACGACCGCCAATAGCAATAATACTGTTAAGGTAAATAGCGGCGGGGCGACATCGCACAGCTTTTTAGCCGGTACGGCAGAAAGAACCACAAGTGCGCCAATGGCAATGACAGCACGGGCTAAATGGCGCTCTAAAATGGGCTCACTAAAGCCACTAGCGCTCCAAACACTAATGCTACCAGCCGCAATTAAAAAACAAATCGCAGCGAGCAGTGGATAATCTAATTGAGGGCGAATACGCAGCACAGGCGAAACATCTAAAATGAAAAGTGATGCGAAATTTAATCCTGATTGTGCGGAAAAACAATAAACAATTGCAGAGTGAAAGTTAAGTTTTCAAGTTAAGTAAACAGGTTATGAGCTAGGTAACAAAATATGCGTCGCTAGCCTTGAATGTAACCGACTGTATTTACAGGATTTATACTTGTAGTGCCATTGGTTTAACATTCGGCTGAAACGGGATTGTGGTTCGAATCTGCTGTGTATAATTTTCGCCGTGGCTTTTGACACTCAGCTTGAGTCTTACCTATTACAGAGGGACGTCTAGGGAGAATCCGCGAGTTAAAACTAGGTCAGAAGGTAAAAGAGAAATGCCATAGAGCGGTAACACCAGTAACTTTCCATTGTTATTGCGACAGAACGTTTAGAGTTTGCAAAACATAGCGATGCATTTTCGATCGAACAGAGCAAAGATTGCTCTAGGAGGTTGAAAGTTAGACATTCATAACATTATTGAACAGAAAAGCATAAGAAAAGTAAAAAAAAGACTATACAAAAAACAAGCAGTCGTTATTATACCGCTCAGTTGTTCAAAGAGTTATTAAATGCAGCATCAAGTACAAGTAAAACCTCAAGTATCAAAACACAGTTTTTGTCGCTAGGCGTTTCCCTTTTATTTTAGCGAAACATGATATAATTCAAGAAGTTAACATACTGTTAACAATGAACTCTTCTTAAATTAAATAAATAAGGGGCATAAAATGTCTAACTCAATTACTGGTACTGTAAAATGGTTTAACGAAACTAAAGGTTTCGGTTTCCTAACTCAAGATAACGGCGGCGCAGACGTATTCGTACACTTCCGTGCTATCGCTTCTGAAGGTTTCAAAACTCTTAACGAAGGCCAAAAAGTGTCTTTCGAAGT
>NZ_AFWF01000010.1 GCF_000222605.1 Vibrio ichthyoenteri ATCC 700023
TTCTTAGCTCTCCAGGGGAAAGTTGATAAATGTGTTGCTTTAAAGCTTCAAATTCACCTTTATTCATAGGCGGCTCAATAGATGTTGATAATTAATATCAGTATCATTACTTGAACCTTTCTAGCAAATTCGATTTGTTATCGAATAGAAGTTTTTTCTTTATTTGTGAACTTTCGCCCTCTGAGGCATCGGTTAAAATGGCTTCAAAGGTTAATTACTTTATTCGAACTGATGTGATATTGAACCCACAAACAAAAATGTCGGATTGTTTTTTTAAAGTGTATGTATAAAATCCCAATAATTTTCAATTACTTATTGTGACTGACGTGTGCTCTAATGTGCGCTACTAAAAACTCACTTCATTGAAGTGAGCTTTTTGTCAATATGAAAGATAACTAGAATGAATGCTATCCGAAAAGTTTATCAGTACGCAGAGCCAAATCTTACCTTAGTTGGTTGGTTGGGTTTCGTTGGCTTCCTAATTTATTACCTAGTATGGGCATTTATATACCCACAATTTTATGAAAACTTGCCACTGAGGATTTTCTGTTCATTTTTGTTTTTTGGTATTATTTTCCGCAATCAATTACCATTTGAGTGGCGTAAGTATTTACCTGCTTATTATCAAATTACCGTTACCATTTGTTTACCTTGTTTCTTTTTCTATATGTTGCTCATGAACGGTTGGTCGACTGTTTGGGTTATGTCTTTTATGGCTGCGATATTTTTACATATATTATTGACTCATATTACTTGGGTCATGTTTACTCAGACGTTCGTTGGTATTGTATTAGCAACCATTCTTGCATTGTTCACGCAAGGTTCTAATATTGAACTCACGATGGATTGGGCGCATGTGCCAATATTTTTGTTTATTTATTTGTTTGGTAATTTATTTTATTTCCGAAACCAAGTTGAGCACGAGGCAAAAATATCTTTAGCTAAATATTTTGGGGCAGGCATTGCTCATGAAATGAGAAACCCGCTCAGTGGGTTGCTGACTTCGATTGATGTGATTCAGTCTGTGTTACCCAGTAAAAAAGAAGAAAAAAAAGGGCAATATTTACTGAGTGATAGAGAGGTAGCTCTGTTACGTGATGTTAGTGATGATGCCATTAAAATAATCTACTCAGCAAATGAGACGATAGATTTACTTCTTACATCAAATAGATGAGAACCGAGTTTCACGCTCGACATT
>NZ_AFWF01000009.1 GCF_000222605.1 Vibrio ichthyoenteri ATCC 700023
TCCTGCGATAGCTTTTTCTTCATTCCTGATTTAGTAGTTTCGATTTTAGTTTCATAATGTCGATTTATGCATGTCAATCAAGACAATAGGCTCTGTAAATGGTTTTGCGTAGAGCAGAGTGGCTAATGCCGCTTAGCCGCGACAAATACAGTTGAACGCTCGAATTTTTGGATATTATATTTTAAATCTGATGTTGTATTAATTTTTAACATCGAGTAATTAAAAATATCCTATAGGAACGGTGGGTGGTTATTTATCTGCCACGATACATAAGCGTTATAGCAATGTATTAAAGCGTCGTATCTTATCCAAAATGAATCTCAGGTTTTGAACTGAAGTTTTCATTTTTGAGTTGACTAACACTGGTGATATTAGCAACTCACAAGGCTTAAGTTAAGGGACGTTTTATATTTAACCATAATTGGAAATTAAACTTTGAAACAGAAATCCCCTAGCTCTAAGTCGCGTAAAGATAATGAAGAAGCAAAAGACGATAAGTCAAATAATATCCATCAAATAAGACGAAGAATCGAAGATATTCTGTTGGAACGTGAACAGAAAGAACGATTAGATCTTTGATGGTAAGAGGAAGTTATGAAAAAACCAGTTAGAAAAAATGTCAAAAAAATGCGCAAGAGTGATTTCGAAGAACGTTTTGCCCATATGGTTGGGGATTACAATAAAGCGAAGGAAGTTCTTGAATCATTGACAGCAGGCACTGCCGAGTACAATAAACAAAAGAAACAGTGTGATATCCTTTTTGCTAACGCCGAGCGTTTCATAAATTCCGTTAAGAATTAATATTACGTGTGTAATCAAAAGCCTGCATTTTTTGCGGGCTTTCTTTTATCTGCATTTTAGAACCATACGAAGTACCAGCAGGCGCACATGTAAGGTTAGGCAGCATGCTAACAGTATTGGGCAGGCTTTTTGAAACAGGCTGAGGGATGAGTTGAGCGAGTGTGATGCTCAATGGCGAAAAGGTTACTTGATCGAAAATTGATTCTTACCATTCTTTTTCGATTCGTATAAAGCGAGATCGGCACGATGGTAGATGGCTTCGATATCGTGATCTGTTTTTTCGAAATGGGTGATACCGATGCTTAAGGAGAGAGGGTAATTAGACACCTTTTTATTGATGTATAGATTGGCAACGGCTTGGTTGAGTTTACGTGCTAAATCAATGCAAGACAGTTCGGCGCTACATCGATGAATAATCCCCAATTCATCACCACCTAAGCGACCAATAACATCGCTCTCTCCCAGCATCGACTGGCACTTCTTGGTCGTTTGTCGTATCGCATCATCTCCGGCTTGATGGCCATAGACATCATTGATTTTCTTGAACTCATCAACATCGACCAGTAAGAAGCAATAATGCTGTTGTGACTGTTGAAATTGGGCTAAGGAATGAGATAAATGCTCGTAGAGCTTTCTACGATTATAGACTCCAGTAAGATAATCCATTTCAGCATAGTAGGTGAGTTGCTGTGCCAGCTCGTGGCGTAAAGTGATATTACGCGCAACCCAAACAACGGCTCTTTCACCGTGGTAGAGTGATTTTAACCGGTTCACACGACCTTCGAACCTTAGTTCACCAACAGGGCCAGAGTTGACATCTAAACAAGCCACATCGTTACCTGCCAGTGAATATTCAAAACACATCAGTGTGTTGTTGGTGAGTGTTTCGTTTATTCTTGCAAGAAACCAATCGGCGTGTTCTGGCGATAATACATCGTGTAAATTTTTCCCGACGAGCGACAAACCATCATGGTACATTTCGGCATTGGCTCCACCAAGGATATCTGCGTACAGGCCGGATTCCGTCAAAATAAAGACTAAGTCAGGCAGCGCGGATATGATCGCGGCATATTCCTCATATCGATGTTTATCCTCAAGCATGCTTACCTTCCTTTCTCCTTGTGATATTTCTGCGTTGATTCGTTCTAAATCAGTTTATTTGAACTTTAAGCGTACGGTTGCCTAAAAATCATACACTCAAAGTTAGAGTTTAGACTCGAGGATTTGATGTAGGTGATAGCTACTTAACGTTTTTGTAAGATCGCGTTGTGAAAACTTCTCACTATTGGTGATGTTTTGTGTGTTATTAATTCAAAAAACTAATAATTTTATTTTTATTTAAATCAATAGTTTATATTTTTTCTGGTCTTAAAGTTGAGATTGTGGGGTTTACAGTGGTACATCGTTCTGTATAGTGACCGTCAAACAGTACGGCATTCGCCAGTATGTTAAATCACACAATGAAATAACTAACGACGAGTAACAGTAATGAATTTTAAAAAGAATGTAGTAGCAGTGGTATTGGCTTCATCAATGATGTTTGGTTGTTCTGCTTTTAACGGCAATTCAGCGGTAGACTACGATCAACAGTTAGTGACGGGCAACGAATTGTCTGTGCGCGCTACAGACGAGTACCAATTTTCTAAAATTAAAGAAGGTGAGCTAGTTCGTACTACTGTCAATACAGCATTCTTGATTGCAAAGCCTATGTATGAAGATTACATCAAGTCAGCTGAAAATCAGCCAGAAGTTAAACAGTTCTTGGCTTACACGCAGAACATGTCAGAAGAAGAGCGTGAAGCTGCGTTTAATGAACTTGATGATGCGAGTAAAGCAAAGGTTAAGCAGTATGTAGATTCATCGGCTTTCGATAGCGTTTTGGCGGGTTTAGGTGATGCATCAAAAGCAGCGCTTTCTGCTGCTTCTAAATTTGACGAAGAAAAGCTACTGGGCCTAGTTAGTGATTCAAATAGCGGTCTTGGCTTTAAAGATATCATGCAAGAGCAATCTCTTTATGAGTTAACGGGTGAGCAAATCATGTTTATGAATGATTCTGTTATCTCTGCGTACCAAACAGCTAAGCAGCTTTCTGCACTAGCAAACGCTCAATAAGCGTTTTTATAGCCAGCCTTCGGGCTGGCTTTTCTGTTTTAAATCCCGAAGTGTCATTACATCAATCCTGATGTGTCTGTTTGTCTCTATCTGTTCGGATCTATTATCGTGAAATTAAAATTCTCAGCGCTTTTTGCGTCACTTCTGCTCGTCGGTTGCCAGTCAACTAGCCTTAAAATCAACTCTGAAGCGGATGTAGATTCCAATTCTCAAATCAACAAAGTCAATAAAGCAGCCCTCTATGAGTCTGACAATATCGAGTTACCAAGTAACTATGATGTGAAAGCGTTCAGTAAGATGACCATCGCCGCGTATGTCGACAATGTTCAGTTTGAGAAAAATGCGCGTAAAACCAATATTGATCAGGGCATTATCGCCAAGTTATTAGAAAATGAACTCGCCCGTACTAAACGATATGAAGTCCTTACTCGTAACTGTGATGCGTGTAATTACGAAGTCGCCTTTCAAGCAGAAAATACTGTAGAGGAAGGGTCGATTTCTTTAGGTGAACAGCTTAACCCTGACTTTGTTTTGGAATCTTCGATCTCATTGGGGTCTGTGATTAAACAAAAAGAAGATCATTTTGAAATCATCTTCCGCAGCTTGGTAACCACAAAAGTCGTTAATCCAACCACCGGTCAAATCGTTCACTCGTTTGAGCCTATTCGCCACAATATGCCGGCAAAGCGTTTCTTTGCTATGGGTGACATTAATAGCAAATATAAGTTTTTAGGCGGGTTTGATTTCCGCGATCACAATGAGTTGCAAGAAGCCTATAAGGAAGCGGCGCAAAAGAGCATTCAAGTGCTGGTTAACCGCACTATGGATTACTACCCAGTGGGTGGCCGTGTAACCAATTATCGAAATGGTCGCTTTGCGATTAACTCAGGCATTAATCAAGGTTTCGCCACTAAACAGCCAGTGGTTTTGTTCCTAAGTGATGATGGGCTTGATATTCCTATCGCGTCTGGTGAAGTGACGCCTAAAACGGAAAGTGGCTCAGGTGTGATGTTCACTTGGAAGGAAGATGATGTTGATGCGCAGCAAGTTAAAAAACAGCTGGAAGCGATGGGTAAGGAATACCTAAAACGTAATAAGGTCTATGCCGTTTCTGTTGGCACTCCAGAGGATTGGGCGCTGTAATGGTTTTGCGATTTTTACGCATTTTAGCGCTAACGGTCGTCACTTTTCTCGGTGGTTTCTATTCCACTATCGTGATGGCCGATCCGATGGATGATATCTTCTCTATGCTTGGTCAAGGTGGGACACGTTCTGGTGTTAACGATCTTGACGGTTATTATGTGGTTGCAATGGGCACTTCTAATCATTCAAGTGAGAGTAAAGGAACGGAGCAGGCGCGGTTAGATGCGTTGCGTCAATTGAACGAAATGATCAATGGTGTCGAAACGTCGGGTTCAACCGAGGTTTCTATGGAGTATGTCACGATAAGTGAGGGAGCCAACCAGCAAGAGTTTTCTAAAGAACGTTTTGTTGATGTGGTTAGTCATTCCTTTAAAGGCAATCTCTCCGCCGTCAAAATGCTCAAAAGTGGCCAGTATGATGGCGATTACTTTGTTGCACTTGTCGTGACGCAGCGTGATGTTGCCAAGGTATCTAGTTTGCGTAGCCAACCAGCCAGTGATTCAAGCGTGATATTGTCTAATCAGCCAAGCGCTGTAACAGTGGCCGCTTTCACTGATGCGTCTTCATCGGTAGAGGCGAAAGGCATTGCTTCGATGAAAAAAGGGGAAGCAACCGCACGCGAGTTGGCGGTTCAAGATGCGATTAAAAATGCGGTGCAACAAGCGCAAGGAGTGATGATTAGCGGTAAGTCGGGCCAGTTTAATGAAGCGGTCGCAATGGCCATTTCAACCAAAACGGAAGGCTATGTCAGCCGTTATGAAATTTTGGATGAAGACATTGAACGCGGTCAATACTATGTGATTGTGGTGGCCGATGTGAACCAAGGTCAATTGCTCAATGACGCAAGCTTCTATCTGGATGTGTTCGGTAAGGCTGAGTTTTCCGTTGCTTCTAACAATCGTGACAAAGTGAGTTGGTTGACCGATGAATTGGAAAAACTTGGGTTTGGATTAACCGCTAATCAGGCGGCAGCAACTCATACTTTTAAACTGACTCATGAACAGCGCCCAGTAGAAGATCATAAAGGGAGCAAAGGATTTGAAACAGCGGTCACGGTTCAATTGGTTGACAATACCTCTGGCTCTATCATTTTGACCGTGGTGAATAAGCCTATCAAATCTCGAATTTATGTCGAGCCTGCATCTCGTGCAAAACAGGTTTCTGAACATCAAGCTTATAAGCAAATATCGTCTAAGTTAGGCCTTGAGGTTATTCAATCTCTGGCTGCCCATGCTCAAAGAGGCGTGGTTTATCCCATCTTAATCAAGAATGCGAATCGTCATGATGTCGCCATTTTTAAACATGTTTTAGAAAACTCGACCAGTGGTTCGGTCGAAAATTGGCACTGGGATAAGAAAGATAAAACCATGACGTTAAATTATCGCTTCTCTGGTTCGCTTTCTCTCGCCTTTGATCAGGGTTTAGATGAGCTATATCAGACATTTAAGCTAGAAGGGAAAGGGCGCAGGCCACATCTTAAATCAGTGAACAATCAAAATGCGAACTTTGAAATACGCTAGGGAGAATCGATGACTTGGCTGAGAAAAATAGCGGTTTCATGGCTCTTATTGCTGTTTGTTTTACCCGTCTGCGCTAAGGATTTACAAGCGATATACCAATCTCATTTACAGGCGTTGCCAGTGGGCAGTTATGAACAAGATGGTTATCTGTTCATTATTACCGAAGCTCGTTGTGTCGATGCAAAAAAGCACGCTGGGACGATGGAATCGAAAAAGGCGGAAGCGAAGTTTTATGCATTATTGGCCCAACAAACTCAGGCTCGAAATGTCCGTTTTGCCCCTCACTCTATGCTTCCCAAAGCATTGGCCACAGAGGCGCAAAGGCAGCTGATTGGCCAGTATGCATCGCCAACAAAGGTGCCGTTTCAAAAAGTTGCAGACATTCGGTTGCCGGAGTGCACTCAGCGTCAGGTAAGGGCGATCACGCTGACGAGCTTTGCTAAGCAGCCAAAGATTATCTCGGCGGAACAAGTTGAGAAGAAAATGGGCCTAGTTTTGGCCAGTTTGGTCAACAATCAGCGCTATTCAGCGTTGGCGGATATGTTCTCTGAGCCACAGTTTGTCTCACTTTTTGAACTTTTTTCCCTGTTGTCGAATCCTCAACAGAGTCAATGGCAATCGCCGAGTGAAACTAAAAAGGTGCGAAATCTTTATGATCTCAATGGCGTTTTAGCCGAGGTGGCAGAGAAACAAGGTTTGGTGTTTGCGAATGTACTATCGACCAATAAAGCTGCATCAGAGGCGTTATATCAGAACGCAGATGCCTTGTTTAAGCAAGGGCTCTCTGCGGATCTGATTGAAGAGAGTTTATCTTTGGCAATCAATATCAATCCTCAGCATGCACCAAGTTGGAAGCTTATATCGAGCTTATTTCGTGTGGTTAGTCCAAATGAAGCGACGTACGCCGCGAAGCAATACTTTCTCTATAGCGGGGGGGATTTTAGTGCATGGGTCTATCTCTTTAAAGCACTAGAAAAAAATCAACCTGAGCACGCTAAAACAATCAAAACACTCATGAGTCATGTTGTTGAATACGCCGACATGACGGCATGGGAAGTTAAACAAATACAAGGTTAAGTTATGAAAAATACCATTCTGCCGTTGGCATTTTCTATTTCAGTTCTTCTCTCTGGTCAATCTTTTGCTGAGGATTTTGTTCCAAATGCAACCCCAGCGGCATCTGTAGAGAATGCAGGGCTTGACGCGCAACAAGCGGCAACACTAGCGCCATTTGAGCAACAAGAAATAGTGGAATATATCTCTGCCGAGCAACAAATTTTTGATTACATGGATCAGAAAAACTGGCAACAAGGCTGGGACCCAGACAAGAAGCGTTTGTTTGTTGTCAATATGCAGCAATTCGATTCTGAAGATCCAAGCTATGACGATAGCTTCATCACCAAACGTTCGCAATATGCCACGATTGCAACCATGGGGGCTAAGGCTGAAATGGTGGAATACATGCGCACCACGATGTCTGCGGTGGATATGCTGACGGCTCCAGGTACGGATGTTCATGCTGAACTGAATGAAAAATATGTGCGAGCAGAGAAAAAACTGAACGCACAGAAACGCGAGTTGGTAAAAATTATCGCGGAACTTGATCAAGCGGAAGCGGACAAACTGGCGGGAATCACTATCGAAGACCGAGCTGAAGCAACTTGGGATGCGGTGATTAAACGTATCGATAGCAATTACGATGCAGCAACGATTGAAGAGTCAAAACGTAAGAAATATGAAAAGGTAAAACAGCGCTTTGCCGACGCAAGTTCAGAACTTGATGTGTTAGAACAACAAGCCTCAACGCTCAAAGGTGAAATCAAGCTAGAGTCGACCAGCATGGTGGAAACATTGGCCAAAGCCCCGATTCTTGGTGCCAGTGTTTTGGTCCAAGCTGAATCGTGGGATGCAGAATCTGAAGTTTATGAAGTGGCGACCTTGATGGTTTGGAGCCCAAAGCTGGAGAAAGCGGCGAAGTCGATCATTACTGGGGAAATGTTACCTCTCAAGCCTAAAAATGGTCTTTCGGTTCATGATTGGTTAAAGAAACAAGAAGTCGCAACCATGGTAGGGCCACGTCAATTTGTCGATCAATCCGGCGAACGTTGGTTCATCGGTGCTTTTGGTATGCCAGCAGATGGCGCTTCGTCTTTAGTGCGTAAGAACCGCGGTATCGCGGATGCGATGGCGAAAAAAGAGGCTGCTGTTGCCTTGTATGCGGATATTGAAACGCAAAAGCAAGCGGCGATTGCGATGCAAACGCGTTCTTCTGACCTTGGCAGTAAAGATAATACAGAAGTGGCCACCAGCTTTTCTGAAGCAACCCGTCAATCGGTCGAGAATCGTCATATCAATGGGTTATCAAAACTGTTCTCTCGTACGGTGGTTCATCCTATTTCACAGCAAAAGATTTATGTGGTGGCTTACGGCATCTCCGCTAAAGCGGCAAGTGAAGCTTTAGCGATTGAATATTCTGCCTTTGATGCTGGCGCTACTGCGAATAGAGCCAACAACTTAAAGGCGGCTGAACGAGCAAGTTTAGAAAGTAATTTTGAGACCTCGAAAACAGAGGTGGCAGCCAAGCCACAAGCAAGTCAATCCAAGAATGCGGCGACGCCATCAACGATTGTGCCAGCACCAAAGAAAAGCGCAACGAACAGTTCAACACTGCTGAATGCTCCTGATTTTAGCGACGATGATTTTTAAGGATAAATATCAATGAAAAAAACACTTTTACTTTTGGTGATGACGGCAGTTACGGGCTGTCAATCCACCCAGCAGCCGACGCAAGTTGACCCTTTAACAAGCATGGGTTGTACTTTCTTTGGTGAGGCAAGCGTTGCCGCGCCGGATTGGATTTGTTCCGGTAGTATTGATGACGCGCGATTTGCTTATATGGCGCTCGGTGTAAGTGAAAACTCCGGCGGTGGAGTTGCCCATCAACGTAACTTAGCGATTTTAGATGCTCAGCAACAGATCGCGAAAGAAGTGGCGACGGAAGTGGTTCAAGTGATGCAAACTAAGGCCGGTACTCTTGGTGTGGCGGGCGTGAGTGGCGGCACTGCGGCTACTTCTGAAGAAACTAATGCCATGGCACAAGTCGCATTGAAAGGCGCGGAGACATTACGCGCGCAAAAAGGGCCGGATGGCTACTTTTATGTGTTGATGGGGCTACCCGCTGATTCGGTGCAGGGCAACGTGGAGAGCATGTTGGATGCTCAAGCAAGTGGCTCAAATCAGAGCAACGAGTCACAGACTCTCAGCAATCAAGAGTTGGCTGATCAGATCAATGCGGCATTGGTAAACTAGATGTTGCAAGGAGAATCAATGCTGAAGTCATTTCTATTTTGCTCTCTTGTGGTTGGGCTTTATGCCCAAACCGTTATAGCGGGCGTTGAGGATCTTCAAGCCAAGTTTGAAAGCCAGAAACAGCTATTAAGTACATCTTTTAATCAGCAAAAATCACAACAAGTGGATCGCTTTGAACAAGCGAAATTGGCTTATCGTGATAGCTTTTTAAATGCGCAAAAACGCTTTAGTCAGCAATGGGATACACCAGTATTGAGCTCTGCAACGACTTGGGTTTCTTATTCGGAAGGCGACAAAGTAAGGCGCTCGCTCGATTTTGAATCGGGTGCTTATACGATTGAAGTGTTAGGTGATAAAACACAAGCACAGATTGATGCAATTGTTGTGCAGCAAACCGAGCGTTTACTCTCGGCAACATCATCAAGTGCGATTAAAAGCGATCCAGTGCTGAATCAAATTGTTAGCAATAATACGCCGTCTAATACGCCGTCTAATAAGTTGTTTACTGAGTTGGATTCAACGGTGATTACCGCGACGAAACAACAATCAGCTTATCGGCAAGCTCAGGGGAGTAAAGTGACGACGGTGACAATGCGTTTCCCCCAAGATAAGTTATCGCAACGAGCGCTGCAGTATATTCCGCAGATCAAAAAGCAAGCGCATAAATGGCAGGTCGATCCGGCTTTGATTATTGCGATTATGCATACTGAAAGTCATTTTAACCCTGTGGCGCAATCGCACATTCCTGCTTATGGGTTGATGCAAATCGTGCCATATTCAGCAGGCAGAGATGTGACTCGTGTGCATCAAGGGCAAGAGCGTGTGCTGTCTGCGGATGAGTTGTTTGTGCCGGACTATAACATTGAGGTTGGTAGCGCTTATCTTAATATTCTCGAACAGCGTTACTTGAACGATATAGCCGATCCGAATACACGTACATTTGTCGCCATCTCAGCGTATAACGGTGGAGTGGGTGCGGTCGCGAAACACTTTAGTGGTACGGGATCTTTAAATAAGCTAGCGCAATCCGTTAATCGAATGTCGTCACAGCAAGTGTATCATTCGCTGGTAGATGATTTTCCCTATAAGGAGACTCGAGATTATCTAAAGAAAGTGGAATCGAAAAGGCAGTATTATGCGCCTTATTTCTAAGCTTGCCAGTAGAGTAACGCTGCTCTATTTTGGTTGTGCGGTGTTGGCTTTTTTACCCATAACCGTGAGTGCGTTGCCGAGCTCTTCGCTGCCTAGTTGGTTTACTAATGTAGAGAGCGATCCTAAATTGGTCTCTGATGTCGGGGTTGGAGAGACGCTAGAATTAGCCAGACAGGATGCATTATCAAATATTGCTAAATCACTCCATAGTCAAGTTTCTGCAACGACGGAGATCTACATAGCGACCTCTGGAAACACACCTAAGCAGACGGATTTAGCGGTGAATAACACATCGAGCCATACTCAAGTGTCAACGGAAGAGATAGCGTTATCGATGATTACCTGGACGCACTCTAAACAGGTTGAAGATATTTACTATGTTCGCGGGCAGATGAAACTAGCAGAGTGGGTTGCGGTTAATCAGAATCGATTATCTGCCTATCTTGATCAGGTTGAAAAGATAATCAGTAAGCCGAATTGGAAGCTGGTTGATTATCGTAATAGTTTGGCATTGGATACCAAGTTGATTCAGGATCTCGCGAGCATGCTCGCACCTTATTCATTGAGTTCCAATCACACTCGCCAAGTAATGGGTGCTCTAAATAACAAGCAACGTGATTACACGAGACAACAATGTTTTTCCGTCAAAAAGAGTCGCGATAAAGTGACTGATAAGTACTTTCTACCGATAGTAGAAGGTGCGGTTCATCGGTCTGGATTGTTGGTCTCTGATGATGAACGCTGTGAGGTGATCTCTGTTATCGCGCGCAATGATAATATTGCCGCCAAACAGATTCGTACCACATTACTGATTCAACTCGCCAATTATGAAAGCTATCAAATGCAAGTGGTGGGTGAGGGGCTATCTTATAAGGCCCGTTTGATTTCTGCAGCGAATAACTTGTCAGTGATGCTTGAGAAACAAGGTGGTATTTTGCCGTAAGAGCAAAAGCGTTACTGAATGTATAGATAGCGTTAATTTGATATAGAAAAGCCAGCGCTCGCTGGCTTTTCTTGTTATCGCACTCAGTCAAACGACGAGTGGTTTTTAAGCTTTAGCAAATTGATAAGTACGGAAACCGCCAATTAGGTTACGTGCCTTGTATCCATTGTTTACCAGTTGGCGATATGCGACGTTACCGCGTAACCCGACTTGGCAGTAGATGACGATCTCTTTATCTTTTGGTAGCTCATTCATGCGTCCGCGCAATTGGTCTACAGGAATGTTGATGTCACCTGCGATGTGGTTGTCGTTGGCGCGTTCGCCAGGATTACGCACATCCAGCAGAATTTGCTCGTCGCTGAGCGAGTCGATTTGATCAAAATGAATCGGAGTCGCATCGCCCTTAATGATGTTATTGGCGACAAAGGCTGCTTGGTTAATGACATCTTTGGCACTGCCGTAAGGAGGTGCATAGGTGAGTTCTAAATGTTGCAGTTGTTCCACTGTCATGCCGGCACGTTGTGCCACGGCCATAACATCAATGCGTTTATCCACGCCATCTTTGCCGGCGGCTTGCGCGCCTAAGATTTTGCCAGTTGTTGGCTCAAACAAAAGCTTAAATGAAACCGTTTCTGCCCCTGGGTAGTAGCTGGCATGGCTTGCGGTATGAACGATTACTTTCTCGTAGGTAAGACCTTCACGCTTGAGTTGCTTCTCGTTTTTACCGGTAGAAGCCACCGCTAAATCAAAGATCTTACAAATCGCAGTACCCTGTGTACCTTGATAGGTCTCATTGCGACCTAACATGTTATCAGCCGCCATACGGCCTTGACGGTTTGCTGGTCCTGCAAGTGGCACAAGTGTTGCTTTGCCAGTAACAAAGTCTTGTTCTTCAATGGCATCGCCCACTGCGTAAATTGAAGGGTCACTGGTTTGCATGCTTGGGCTGGTCCAAATGCCACCCAGCTCGCCAATCTTTAGCCCTGCATCTTGCGCCAATTTGGTTTCAGGGCGCACACCAATCGCCATGATTAGGATGTCTGTATCGAGTTGTTCACCGTTACTGAGCGTAAGGTTTAATTCACTGCTGTTTTGGTTTTCGATATATTCCACGGCGGATAACGCCGTGTTAAGCCGTAGGTCTATGCCATGAGCACGGATCTCTGCATGAGCGAATCCAGCCATCTCTTTGTCCATTGATGTCATGACTTGATCGGCCATTTCAAGCAAGGTGGTCTTAATGCCAAGTTGGTGGAAGGCTTCCATCATTTCTAAACCAATAAAACCCCCACCAACCACGGTCGCGTGTCTAATTGGTTTGCTTTTCAGCGTGTTGATGATGCGATCCATATCGGGAATGTTTCGCAGCGAGTGGGTGAGGGGGTTATCAATACCTGCAATAGGCGGGACGATAGCGCCAGCTCCCGGGCTTAGCAATAGGAAGTCGTATTGCTCTTGATATTGCGTGCCGTCCAGTAGGTTGCGAACAGTGACGTTTTTGGCTTGACGGTCAATAGCGACGACTTCATTCATTATTCGCACATCAACGTTAAAGCGGGCGAGGAAACTTTCTGGTGTTTGGAGAAGCAATTTACTGCGTTCTTGAATGTCCCCACCGATGTGATAAGGCAAACCACAGTTAGCGAATGAGACGAATGGTCCGCGTTCAAACATGATGATTTGAGCATCTTCACTTAAACGTCGCGCACGAGCTGCGGCCGAAGCGCCACCTGCAACACCGCCAACGATTACTATCTTAGTCATTTGCTTCTCCAATCCACGATAGCCAAAATACGAGGAACTCTTTCCTGCGTTACGTAGCACTATAGGTATCTATATTAGCTTTGTCTAATGTTTATGTAAGTATTCGTGAATTGTGAGGCTGGATTTTTAGTGAACGCCCTGATTTTTTATTATTTTTCAGAGCGATAGCTTTACTGCATTTTAGTGTTTACGCTAATATGCGCCTGTTTGAGTGTTTCTTGTTCATTTAACCTGTATTGGTGTAGTTCTATGAGTTCATTGAAAAAATCGACGAGCGTTATCATTTCTGCAGTTGTGATTGGCTTGCTATGTGCCGCATATTGGAAGTATCAGTCACTGGTGCTGAGCATCACATTTGAAGACCCCAACTTTAAGGCTTGTGTGCTGGAAGGGGGGAATGAAATAGAAAAGATTGAACATTTAGAA
>NZ_AFWF01000008.1 GCF_000222605.1 Vibrio ichthyoenteri ATCC 700023
CTCTTGTAGAAGTCACATTTCCAATTGATATTAAAGAGTTTGAACGGCTGCATACGTTCGATCTCGAAATTAAGAATGCAATAGATGGTATTACAACAGAATGGGAATTTTCAGAGCAACTAAGAAGCAGTGGCGTTCAGCCATCGTATAGTTGTTTGTTTTTTGGCAAGCCCGGCACGGGTAAAACTGAACTTGCTAAGTACTTAGCCGCTAAACTAGGGCTACCACTTGTGTTAGCTCGTTTAGATTCCCTACTTTCCTCCTATCTAGGAACTAGCTCTAGAAACATTGCTTCTCTTTTCGAGTTTGTTGAGAAATACGATTGCGTACTTCTTCTCGATGAATTTGATGCTATTGCCAAATATAGAGACGATAGTAAAGAAGTTGGAGAAATAAAACGTGTAGTGAATACATTGCTTCAATGTTTAGATCGACGTCAGGAACAAGGCATAGTAGTGGCTACAACTAATCATGAGAATCTATTAGACCCTGCTGTTTGGAGAAGATTTCAAAATAAAATCTGTGTCAAAGTTCCCTCATCAGAGACTAGAAGGAAAATCATTGAGTCATACCTACAACCAATGACACTAGAGTCTGGACAACTTGATTTTTTAAACTTGGTTTTGGATGATTTCTCTCCTGCTGACATTAAAAACTGTATTGAGTTTATTAAAAGATTTACAATTATAAACCAAACTAATTCGGTAGATTTATATCGCTCCGTCAGATCTTACTTTTTTATTAACGCAAATGTCAGTAACGATATTATTGATATTTTAATAAATAACGACGAGCGAGAGTTAGCGAAAATATTACACAATAAACTTAACTACACGACAAAAGATCTTTCAGAACTTTTTGGTAAAAACAAAAGTACGATATCACGGTGGATGAAGGGATAACTTATGGCAAAGAAGGCAATTTTAAGAATTAAAAATAGTAGTAGCTACATTTCCACTCCTATTCCTCTAGCTAATGGGAGTCATAAAGATTTTTTTAATGGTGATGACCAAGCCTTCTCTAGCCACAAAGCAACTCTCATCTCCAGTGTTTCCCATATTTCACAAGAAATTGGAAAGCGAGATTGTCAAAGTTTTGCAACAATGAAAGTTACTCTAAAAGATGAAGCAATTGCTAAATCTCATCGCCCTACTTCAGCTTTATTTAACCATAAACATCCTGTAGTTGGCGGTGGTGAAATGGGAGAAATTTATGTGCAAGTAAATGCTAAATCTCTTCCTATATTAGCAAATAGAATCGCTCAAGCAAAAGTTCAATCAGAGCTTAAGTTTGATCAATATGGCAAGCTTGTTCCAAAGGTCGGGGGACTAAGGAGTGAGGTCAGCGCCATTCAAGCCATTGACTTGATTGGAGAAAAAGACAGAAGCCCTCTAAATGACAGTGACATTCTGAAGGAGATTATAAATAATAAGAGAGATCTAATAATAGAGCTATTTCACCCAGCAATAAGTGAAAGCCTACCATCTAATGAAATTGTTAACTTAAAAAACTCCTTTGTTAAAGATATATGCAAATCACTCTCTTCATATAAATACATTCCAGAATCAAATTATTTCTCAGATAGTTTAGTAACATTATCACCAATATATTTTGACGAGTCAGAATCTAAAAAAGCTCCTATCTGATTTGCGAACAAATCCTATTGTAAGAAAATTTTACCCTACACCTATCATTAACTTCTCTGAAGTTAAGGCTGATTTGTCATCAAAAATAGAAAATTTCCCTAAACCAGATAATAAAACAAACTACCCAAAAGTAATTTTAATTGATAAAGGCATTCGAAGTAACTTACTCTCACCTTGGGTAAAGGAAAAATCTGAAAGCTTAGGAGATGCTGTAATAAGTGAATATCATGCCGATGAAATGGCTAGTATTCTTGTAGGTTCGAATTTTCTAAATGAGCAACCATATTTGGAAAATGATGGCTGTAATATCTTTGATATATGGATACCATCTAGCATTGACTCATTTGATGATCACTTTGACTCAGTTTCTGAGTTTATGGACTGGTTATACTTAGAGATTCAATCTGCTCGTGAACTCGGATATAGAGTAATTAGCATGAGCATAAATTTTCAATCCGTCGCTTCTGATCATGAATATAGTTTTCTTGCATCAAGAATAGATGAAATATCCACGAAATTAGGCGTGATGTTTATCATATCTACGGGTAATTTGGAAGCACACAAGTATAGATCGGAATGGCCAAAAGACGAAAACGATATATTTAAGATGTTAGCTCGTTTTCCTCACAATGACAGAATTCTTCAACCAGCAGATTCTGTATCCGCTTTAACTGTTGGCGCGATAAATCATGTTAATAATGAAGTTATACAAAAAGGTGCCCCGACAAGGTATACCTTACGAGGCCCATCAACCTCATATGGCATAAAGCCTGATGTTGTACACGTCGGAGGTATCGGTGATTTCACCAACTCATACTTCTTTACCATAGATGGTACGAATCAGATTCTTTCTACGTCCCAAGGAACTAGTTTATCGGCTCCTCATGTAGCTAAAACTGTTGCGACTATAGATCATCAAACTAACCAACAACTTTCTATATATACTTTGAAAGCACTGATTTTACATAACGCATCTGTACCCAAGTGTATGAT